>JAJRUX010000112.1 GCA_024277575.1 Gammaproteobacteria bacterium
ACCCTTCGGGCGCTCCTGTGGTGCTTCGCAGCGGCGTTGCAGCGCTTGGCAAGGGAGACGGCCATTGCCTGCGCACTGCGCCTTGCCGCGAAGCACCACAGGAACGCTGAATCCTAATTTATTACCTTGAAAGAGTACTAGGATCCACCTCCTTTCTTCATCTTTTTTCCTTCCGCGGCACGGCGCTTACGCACCTCTTTCGGGTCGGCAATCAGCGACCGGTAGATCTCTACCCGATCCCCCTCACGCAGCACTGCCTCCTGTTTGACCGGCTTTGAGAAAATCCCCACTTTGGTCTCCGGCGTCAGTTCCAGCCCAGGAAACTTGTCCAGGATACCGGATTGCAGAATGGCCTGTTTCACCGTTGTCCCCTCTTCCACTTTGAGCGGAATAATCATCTGGCGCTCCGGCAGCGCATAGGCCACCTCAACCGCAATATTCTTTCCCTCAGTTTTTTCCATAGATCTCTACCGCCCGCTTGCAAAAGGCATCCACCATGGTATTAGCTATCTGGCTGAATGCAGGGCCGGCTGCCATACCTATCAGCCGGTTGGAAAACTCAAACTCCAGGTCGAAAGAGACCTTGCAGGCCCGCTCACCTAGGGCATCAAAACGCCAGAAACCCTCCAGCAGGCGGAACGGCCCCTCCACCAGACGCATCTCCACCATCTTGTCCCGCTGCATTCTGTTACGGGTGGTAAAGGTTTTATGAAATGTACCTCGCGCCAGCTCCAGACAGGCCGTTACTTCATCTTCGCTACGCTCCAGCTCTGTTGCTGAACGACACCACTCAAGGAATTTTGGATAAGAGGCAATATCATCCACCAGCGCATACATCTCGGCAGCACTGTAGGGAATAAGGGCAGTTTTACTAATACAGGTCACAACAGGCACTAAGCAAATTCAAGCAGTCCGATAACATTGAGAAAGATGACAATCACCGCCAGCGGCGCAACATAGCGGGTGAGAATATACCACAGTTGATAACCGACTCCCTGCAGGCCCAGCTCATCCTGAGTTACCTTGCGGCTCAGGGTCCAGGTAGCAAACAGGGCGATGAACAGCCCACCCAGCGGCAGAATAACATTTGCGGTGGCAAAATCGAGCAGGTCAAAGAAGGTCAGACCAAACAGCGTCTGATCCGCCCACAGATTGAACGAAAACACCGTTCCCAGACCCACTACCCAGGTTATCAACCCCGCCCAGGCCGACGCCATCACCCGCGACATACCATGATTCTCCACCAGCCAAGCCACCGCCGGTTCAATCAGGGAGATAGCCGAAGTCCAGGCGGCAAACACAAGCAGCACAAAAAAAAGCGTACCAAAAAATGCACCGCCAGGCATATTGCCAAACGCAATCGGCAGAGTCTGGAAGATCAGCCCCGGCCCTGCCCCCGGCTCCAAACCATGCGCAAACACAATGGGAAAGATAGCCATTCCGGCCATCAACGCCACCATCGTGTCGGCCAAGGCAATGATGATCGAGGTCTGGGCAATCGATGCATCCTCCGGCAGATAGGAGCCATAAACCATGATCGCCCCCATCCCCAAGCTGAGGGTGAAAAAGGCGTGGCCCATGGCAATCAGCACCGATGCTGGCGTCAACTTGCTGAAGTCCGGGGTAAACAGAAATGCGATCCCGTCACCAAAACTGCCGGTGCTCATAGCGTAGCCCACCAGCATCGCCAGCAGCAGGAACAGCGCCGGCATCAGAAACCGCACTGCCTTCTCCAGACCACTCTGCACACCACGAGAGACCACGATCATGGTCATCACCACAAAAATGGTATGCCAAGCCAACAGGCGTTCCGGATCGGAGATCAGGCCGCTGAATAGCGCATCGATCTGTTCCCCGCTGGCACCGCCGAACAGTCCACCTGCCGCCCGAAAAACATACGCCATCGCCCAACCGGCGATAACACTGTAATAGGAAAGGATCAGAAACCCGGCCAGCACCCCGATCCAGCCCAGATACTGCCACGCCGGATGATGGTGTCCTTCCCCGGCCAGCAGCCGCATGGTATTAACCGGGCTGCGCCGGCCGCGTCGGCCGATGAGAATCTCCGCCATCATGATGGGAATGCCGATACAGCCGATACAGATCAGATAGACAAGGACAAAGGCGCCCCCGCCATTCTCACCAGTAATATAGGGAAACTTCCAGATATTGCCCAGCCCCACAGCAGAACCTGTCGCCGCCAGGATAAAAGCCCAGCGCGATGACCATTGACCGTGGAGAGAGGTTCTTTTCGCTGCCATTACCGCCCCGATTTATTCTAATTGCTGTAATTGTGCGGGAATTTCCGGGATGGCTCAACTCGCCATTAGGGTATAATACGCCAATGGCAAAGAAAAAAAGCAAACCGGCCAACTCAAGTGCAACCATTGCCCTCAACAAAAAGGCCCGCCACGACTACTTCATAACCGACCGGTTTGAAGCCGGTATCGTGCTGGAGGGCTGGGAGGTCAAGAGTCTGCGCGCCGGCCGTGTTCAGCTGAGCGACAGCTACGTGCTGATCAAGGACAACGAAGCCTGGCTGCTGGGGGCGCTGATTACCCCGTTGCCAACGGCATCAACCCACATCCACCCGGATCCCACCCGTACCCGCAAGCTGCTGTTGAACCGCACCGAACTGGACAAACTCATCGGCGCCGTCGAACGCAAGGGATTCACACTGGTACCACTGGCCATGTACTGGAAACGCAGCCGGGCCAAACTGGAGATCGGACTGGCCAAAGGCAAACAGGCCCACGACAAACGAGCCACGCAGAAAGACCGAGACTGGCAGCGGCAGAAACAGCGCCTGCTCAAAAGCGGTTAACCTTTTGCAGGGAACTTCCAAAACCACTACACTGTCCAATTGAAAACCAAGGGGGCGACCTGGCTTCGACGCAGGTAGCAAAACCGAAGGTGCATGCCGAGGAGCAGATTCCCTCGTAAATCCAGCTGCACTCAAAGATAGTTGCCAACGACGACAACTACGCTCTAGCTGCTTAACCAGCTAGCCTCTGGCCCGGGCCTGTGCTTGTGCACCCGGACCCAGGGGTCGACTCTCACAAGATCGCTCTGACGCCCGTCCGGGGTGGATGAGCTAAAACCTAATCCGGACTCGCCGTTTGTTTTCCCTGCCTGTCGGGTAGCAACCGGTCAAACACAAAGACCAGGCTAAGCATGTAGAGCTGACGGCGGAGTGCTTGCGGACGCGGGTTCGATTCCCGCCGCCTCCACCAAATACGAGACTTTGACGTGGTCTAATAGATTTGTACTCCCCAGTTAAGATAATTATCCTTAACTGGTGTACAAATCTATTAGACCACGTCAAGCTTGGGTACTAACGGACAAGGTTGAGTTGCGTTTATGAGTTGAATCCGCGCCCCAGTTTAAGTTAACTTCACGTGCGAAAGCATGGAGGAGGCGGACTTGAAGCTACCCACGACTCCATGCCTCCGCAACAAACAGCTATCCTTTATTACTGTCTTTCGATTTGGGCTTGCTGCTGGTTTTTGTTTTATTGGCTTTGATTTTCTTGCCACTTAAGCGAGTCACGCCCTTGTTAACCGAGATATTCTTGCGATTTTTCTTGATTGTTGCTTCCCCAATACCAGATACTTTTTTTAAATCATCTGGCGTTTTAAACTTGCCATGCTTGTTGCGATAAGCAACGATAGCCTCGGCCTTCACCGCACCCACCCCCTTTAAATAGTGTTGCAAGGTAGCAGCATCAGCCTTATTGATATTGACCGTCTCAGCTTGTACGGGAATAGCGATAACCAACACAAACACCAGCAGAATCAAACACTGCTGAATAGAGACAGTAGTACGCCCAAATAGCCTAAGTTTACCCATGGTTAGTTTCCTCTTTTCTGAAAGCCCCCAGGTAAATATTTTCCCACTCCCAAGCAAAAAAAAACCCCGCATACCGGAAAGGTTTGCGGGGTTTTTACATTTGAAGCCTGGCGGTGTCCTACTTTCGCATGGGGAAGCCCCACACTATCATTGGCGCTGAGTCGTTTCACTTCCGAGTTCGAGATGGGATCGGGTGGTTCCAACACGCTATGGCCGCCAGGCAAACTGGCTCACTATGCACGCGCTTGCGTGCCATGAATAGGGAAATCAGGTGTCTGGATATGCCTGCATCACATATCACCCAAACCGTTTGGGTGTTATATGGTCAAGCCTCACGGGCAATTAGTACTGGTTAGCTTCACACATTGCTGCGCTTCCACATCCAGCCTATCAACGTTGTAGTCTGCAACGACCCTTCAGGGACTTAAAGTCCAGTGAGACCTCATCTTGAGGTGGGTTTCCCGCTTAGATGCTTTCAGCGGTTATCCCTTCCGTACATAGCTACCCGGCAGTGCCACTGGCGTGACAACCGGAACACCAGAGGTACGTCCACTCCGGTCCTCTCGTACTAGGAGCAGATCCTCTCAAGTCTCAAACGCCCACGGCAGATAGGGACCGAACTGTCTCACGACGTTCTAAACCCAGCTCGCGT
>JAJRUX010000113.1 GCA_024277575.1 Gammaproteobacteria bacterium
AATGCCCGGAGTTGGCAGCGTTGGCGGGAGATCCCCAACGCTTCCGCAGCATCGGCGGGACAGGTGCAAATCTGCTGGTACAGCTGCTGGAGTTATTGCAAGCCAACCCGGGATTGAAAACGGGTGCTTTGCTGGAACGTTCGCGCGATAAAGAGGAGGGCCGCTATCTGGCCAGACTTGCGCAATGGAAGCCCCCATTTGAAGATAGAGCCGGGCTCGAGGCAGAATTCAGTGGCGCACTGGCGCGTCTGGAGCAGCAACTAAATGAGGTTCGTACCGAAGAGTTGTTGCATAAGGCTCAGGCAGGAACTCTATCCACAGAAGAAAAAGTCAGATTGCAACAGCTTCTGGATCGAAGCAAACAGTAGATCAGGTTATAAATTATATTGGAACCGCGAGGTTATTACTAGCCTCTAACGCCCTTTTGATGCTAAAATGGGATGTTAAGTTTCCGCGTGAGGTACTCAAAGCGAATCCATGAATCAGGACAAACAGGAATCACAAATAAAATTATTGATCGCCAAGGGCAAAGAGCAGGGTTACCTGACTTATGCCGAGGTCAATGACCATCTGCCAGACGACATCGTCGAGCCTGACCAGATCGAAGACATTGTCGCCATGATCGACGATATGGGCATCGCGGTATATGAAACCGCGCCTGATGCGGATACGTTACTGCTGGCCGACAGGGTGACCACCGACGATGACGCGGCTGAGGCCGCCGCCGCCGCGCTTGCCAATATGGATGCCGAATTCGGCCGCACAACCGATCCGGTTCGCATGTACATGCGTGAAATGGGGGCAGTAGAGCTGCTATCCCGGGAAGGCGAAATTGCCATCGCCAAGCGCATCGAGGAAGGAACATTTCAGATGTTCTCTGCGCTCGCCCTCTATAGCGGGACTGCCGAAGAGCTGCTGCGCAACTACCAGCAGGTAGAAACCGGTGAAATACGGCTGCGAGAGATCATAAAAGGATTTGCCGACTATTCTGAACCCGAAGAGGCAATACCCAAACCGGCCATCGCATCAGATGATGACGAGGAAGAGGCAGACACCGGCCCAGATCCGGAAGAGATTCGTGCGCATGTGGAGCGGCTGAGCAAACTGCATGAAAAAGCAATGAAACGTGCAACCCGGCACGGTTTTGCAGATCCCAAAACGAAGGAGTTACGGGAGCAGACCGCAGAGGTGTTCATGGAGTTGAAACTGACTCCCCGCTTTGCCGACATTCTGGCAAGCAATCTGCGAGCGATGGTGGAGCGCATTCGCGCCTACGAACGGATTATCATGGATTTGTGCGTCAACAAAGCTCACATGCCTCGCAGGGTGTTCATCTCCTCATTCCCGGAAAACGAAACCAACCTGGAGTGGCTGCAACAGCTCATTGACGCTGATGAAGACTACTCCGGTGTGCTGGAACATTTCTCCGAGGAAATCCGGTGCGCTCAGGAAAAGCTCGCTGCTCTCGAGAAAGAGTGCGGGATGAAGATCAGCGATATCAAGGAGATTAATCGCAAGATGTCCATTGGCGAAGCCAAGGCTCGCCGTGCAAAAAAAGAGATGGTCGAAGCCAACCTGCGTCTGGTTATCTCAATCGCCAAGAAATACACCAACCGGGGGCTGCAGTTCCTGGATCTCATTCAGGAAGGCAACATCGGCCTGATGAAAGCGGTGGATAAATTTGAATACCGCCGCGGTTACAAGTTCTCCACCTATGCAACCTGGTGGATTCGCCAAGCCATCACGCGCTCCATCGCGGACCAGGCACGCACCATTCGTATTCCTGTACACATGATTGAGACCATCAACAAGCTCAACCGAATTTCCCGGCAGATGCTGCAGAAGATGGGCAGAGAAGCGACACCGGAAGAGCTGGCTGAACAGATGGAAATGCCGGAAGACAAGATTCGCAAAGTGCTTAAAATCGCCAAGGAACCCATCTCCATGGAAACACCCATTGGCGATGATGAAGATTCGCACCTGGGTGATTTCATTGAAGATCAAAATATCGAGTCACCCAGCGAATCCGCCAATTCATCCGCCCTGCGCGAAGCAACCCGGGACGTTCTGGAAGGCCTTACCGCACGCGAGGCAAAGGTTCTGCGCATGCGCTTCGGCATCGACATGAACACCGACCACACACTCGAAGAGGTTGGCAAACAGTTCGATGTCACCCGCGAACGCATTCGTCAAATCGAAGCCAAGGCTCTGCGCAAACTGCGCCACCCGGCCCGCTCCGATCAGCTGCGTAACTTCCTCGATCTGGAAGCGGAATAAGCAATAGAAGGGCGGCTCCATATTGCTGTCCCTTACATCACCGGATATACTCCTCCCCTTTTACAAGGGCCTGTAGCTCAGTTGGTTAGAGCAGGGGACTCATAATCCCTTGGTCCCAGGTTCGAGTCCTGGCGGGCCCACCATTCGATTCCACCCGGAAATAGAATATATATTTGCCGTCCTCTATATCCCTCCATCTTCTCTTTCCGCATCCTTCAGTCACCAACGACCTTTAACGAAACAGGAACAGGCACGCAACCACCGCAGCGATAATTCCCGCCAGATCCGCGCTCAGCGCCGTGACCAGCGCATGGCGAATACGCCGGATCTGCACCGCTCCGAAATAGACCGCCAGCACGTAGAAAGTGGTTTCGGTGGAGCCCTGCAGGGTAGAGACCAGGTATCCGGTATAGCTGTCCGGGCCGATGGCGGGGTCGTTGATGATGGAAGCCATGATTCCATAGGCTCCGGAACCGGAAAGAGGGCGCAGCAGCGCCATCGGCAAGGCTTCTGCGGGAAGACCGAACGATGTTGTCCACTGCCCGATTCCGTTGACGATAAAATCCATTGCTCCACTGGCGCGAAACATGCCGACAGCAACGAGAATCGCCACCAGATAGGGGATAATTTTTACCGCCACCTGAAAACCATCCCTGGCGCCCTCGACAAAGGCTTCGTAAACAGCAACTCCACGCACAACACCGAAACCCAGAAAGGCAACCATCAGACCCGGCAGTATCCAGGGCGCGATGGTCTTGCCGTAGATGATGCTCAACGGAATGAAGGCAAGCAGCGTTGACATGGCCAGCAAGGAGATCCACAACGGATAGGCCTCACTGGATTCTCCGGGCAGCGCAGCACTGCCGTCTGTTGTTTCCGGTTCTGGTGAGGACAGCTCTTTCGCTGTAACAGGCGCAGCCTGGCCGCCGAGCGGGAAAAAGCGGCGGAAGAAAATCGCCGCCGTGATCGCAACCGCCGTCGAACAGATGGTAGCAAACAGGGTGGTGGGCAGAATCCCCGCCGGATCACCGGAGCCGGCTGCCGCGCGCAGCGCAATGACACCGGTGGGCAACAGGGTGACGCTGGATGTATTGATGGCAAGAAACAGCACCATCGAGTTACTGGCCGTCCCTGCGTGGGTGTTGAGTTTGTTCAGCTCCTGCATGGCGCGGATTCCGAAAGGGGTCGCGGCATTGCCCAACCCAAGCGCGTTGGCGGACATGTTGAGGATCATGGCTCCCATGGCCGGATGTTCCGGCGGCACATCGGGAAACAGGCGCACCATCAGCGGCCGGATCAGACGGGCCAGTATGGTCAGCAAACCGCCCTCCTCCGCCACCTTCATCAAACCAAGGAACAACGCCATCACGCCAATCAATCCCAGGGCAAGCTCCACTGAACCGGCAGCCGAATCAATCATCGCCCTGGACAGCGCATCCATGGGAGAGACATCCCCGGCGGGCAAAAAAATCTGCTGCCAGGCGGCGGTAACAAAGGCGATCAGGACGATGCCTGCAAAAATGACATTCATTGACTGTAATCCATCCGGGCCAGGTACAACTCCGATCCTAAGGCATATCCAGCACCGCTTCTATTAACCCGGCAACAATATAGATCGTATTCAGCTATCGTGTGCCGGTTTGCGGCAAGGCAGCAAAACGCCGCTGTAGTCCACCCTACAGCAAGTTTTGCTAACACAGTCCGCAAACCGGCACACGATATCCTGTCTTTTAATATCAGCCTGTTAGGGGCTTCAGGCATGGGCTGGAACAAGGCGCAGCACGCAGGCAAGGGTTGCCTTGCCAGGTGTTGCAACGCCGTGCCGACCCATGCCTGAAGCCCTGAGTGCGATCTATATTGTTGCCGGGTTAATATAACCCCTTTACCGTCTCTCCGGCGTTATACTGGCAGGTATCAGCAATACACGGGATCAGCCAACCGGATCAATGAAACTGCTCTGTGACGAGATGCTCAAGGGATTGTGCCGCTGGCTGAGAGCCGCCGGCTACGATGCGGAACAGGCTTCCGAAGGAGAAAATGACCGGAACCTGCTGGCACAGGCACGAACCTCCGGCAGAGTATTGGTTACCCGCGATCGCAAACTGCAGGAACACCGTGGGGCCGCCGGCACTCTCTGCCTTTTGACCTGCAATGGAGTGGATGCCTGTGCCCTTGAACTCACTGAAAAGCTGGGCATCGACTGGCTGCACAGACCTTTTTCACGCTGTCTGATCTGCAATATCCCGCTTCAGCCACTGCCACGCGATGCCGGGGACTCCGTTCCTGCGGACGTGTGCAATCAACCACTGCTGTGCTGCCCCGAATGCAAACGTATTTACTGGAAAGGTAGCCATGTACGGCGGATGCAGGAAAAACTCCAGGGCTGGGCAACCTCTGGCTGTAAACAGGAGATTTTGCCGATGGATGAAAAAACTGTCCCTGGAACCTGATGCTTTTCCAACAGCCGGTTGATTCAGGTTCGGTTCAGGTTTCACTGTTAACGTAACGCAACATGTTCATTCGATCCAATATTC
>JAJRUX010000114.1 GCA_024277575.1 Gammaproteobacteria bacterium
ATGGAGTGACGAAATTCAGTATGAAAATACTAAACGGTTCACTGTTTCTGCATTGAAAATTGTCAATCTGTGGTACAGGATTGTATGTGCGAAAAGCGGGGGATTATCTATCCTTCTGCAAGAACTTCCAGGTTGGGAATATCGCAGAGATACTGATTCGGAGCAGTTTGAGCCAGCAGACCACGGCGTTTGAAATCCGCAATGGTGCGGCTTGCCGTTTCGGTGGTAAGACCGAGCATGGCTCCCATATCCTCCCGGCTGAACAGCTCGCACCGGCTGCTTTCCTGATCCTGAATCAGCCGTAGCAGCAGACGTGCTATCCGCTGTCGGGCAGAGCCGGTCGACAATTCGGTAAGCCAGGCATCTGCTTCAGTCAGTGCCCGTTGCCATCGAGACATCAATTCCCGATGCAGGGCAGGATTTTCCTGATCCATGCAGCGGATAATATCAACCGGTAGTCTGCATACCTCAGTGGTCTGAAGCAGGACGGCGTCATGCTGATAGCGCTGATCCAGTAGCGCCTCCAGGCCGGCTACGTCTGTCCCCTTGAGGAGGCGGACGATGCGCTGACTGCCATCGGGCAGATACTGTACCAGTTTCACCAGGCCGCGCCGGATTGTGTAAAGATATCGTCCTTCGTCCCCGCTGCGATAGAGAAGGGCGCCCGTTGGCAGCAGAAAGATATCTATGGGGCTGTGGATACACTCAAAGTCCTTTTCCCCAAGGCCCGAGAACAGGACTGAATCGCGAAGTGCGCAGGTCTGGCAGTCTGCTTTGCCGCTCCATGCTTCCTTCGGGGTCAGAGATTTCATTTTTTGGGTTTTGTAATTACTCAGCATAGTTGAAAATGAGTATGTAACTGTTCAGATTGCCCATGAAATTTGTCAGTTCAAGGCGAAAAATGTGAGTTTACACGGGTAAATGAGCATTTTTAATGCAGAAATGACAGATTTCAGGGGTGAGCTGATAGTTACGGGGGTTTTTACCATTTAGGCCCCTATAGTAGGGGATGTTGGTGACAGGATACAGTCTGTCTGTCTATTCTTTCTGTTCGGGGCGGTCGGTGCTGCAGTTCCAGCACTGGGAAAACTGACCTTCGCTCCACTCCCCGCACTGGAGGCATCGCCAACTGCTGCCGGCTTTTGGTGTGGTTGCAATGGTTTTTACAGCGGCGTCATAATCGGCATCCTCCTCGATCCAGAGCTCCGGCCATACCTCTACGGGAGGTATCTCCCCTGCACCACTGGTCAGAAACTGGTTTTTCAGGAAACAGGCAATTCTGTCGTTGTCCAGCAGGTTCTTCATGTGATTTATCAGCAATGAGTCCTGTGAGGTAAATACCATTTTCATTGGTTATTCAGCATGGTTTATATGATGGATAAGCTACAGTGTGCGATAAAAGACCGTGGTAGGGAAAGCATACAATATAAAAGTTCTCTCCCTGCGATAATTTTCCTTAAGAGAGTCCGGGAGCAATGGTTGCGCATATTTTGATATGCCGTTTTATGGAGGGAGGAAGGATGACTGAACTGCTGGGGGTGTTTCCCTGTCTTGCCCTTGGTGCCATAGTTGGTTTTTTTGCGGGTCTACTGGGAATTGGCGGCGGTGGGATTATGGTCCCTGTACTCACGATGCTTTTTGTGAGCCGGGGTTTTCCCATTGAACACACCGTTCATATGGCCCTTGGAACCTCAATGGCAGCAATAGTGCTGACCTCTGTTTCCAGTCTGCAGGCCCATCATCAACATGGTGCGGTGCTTTGGCCGGTGGTGCGTGCCATGGCCCCGGGTATTCTGCTCGGCACGTTTGGCGCGGTCTTTATTGTTTCCCATGTTTCCACCTGGTTTCTGGCAATTCTTTTTGCCTGCTTTATGGGGGTGATATCTATAATAATGTTGTTGAATATCAAGCCCACACCTTCCCGGAAACTTCCCGGCGCGGTTGGGTTTTCGGCAGCGGGGATTGGCATCGGTGCCGTTTCTGCACTGATTGCGATTGGCGGTGGGTCGCTGACTGTCCCTTTTCTTACCTGGTGCAATGTGAAAATACCACATGCCATAGGAACCTCTGCAGCAGTGGGGCTACCGATTGCCGTTTCAGGTACCCTTGGGTACATGATCAGTGGCTGGGAAGTAGCGGGAGTGCCGCCCTATACGCTGGGTTTTGTTTATCTGCCTGCCGTCCTGTTGATATCAACAGTAAGTTACGCGACTGCGCCACTGGGTGCCCGGTTAGCGCATCATTTGCCGATACCGGTACTCAAGAGGATCTTTGCGATGTTGCTTGTGCTGCTCAGCCTGAAAATGCTGTATACAGTATTTTCTGCTTGACTGGTCGTTCTGCTGGTAACTTCCTGAATCCGTGAGTTCATGACAGCGAATCGCACAACTCATTGATCCGTCTCGCTATATGAAAAATCTCGGCAATAGTCCCCGCTATTCCCTCGGTTTTTCATTACACGATACGAATCAAGCAGTTGTACGCTTCATCCGCCCTGAACTCACGGATTCAGGAACTTGTTATGAGTATGAGGGCATAAAAAAAGCCCCCCGAAGTCAGACTCCGGGGAGCTTCTCCCTTGGGGGGAGGGATAAAATCTAGATGTTAACACCTAATGATTTTAACGTATCCATCGTCAGACCGCCAGTTGCCAGCCCCTTGTCGCGCTGATAAGCACTGACTGCGCGAAGGGTTGCTGAACCAACCACGCCATCAATGGGACCAGGATTGAAGCCGGCAGCTTTCAGGGCTCGCTGAACTTCACTGATGACTCCTGGTGTCATGTTGGTCTGGCATAGTACGGAACGCCACTCAAGCCGCTGATCAGAAACCTTTATCCGCTTGGTTATCGAGCTGTATTTGGCCGGGATCTCGATACGTTTCTGCTGTGGGGCAGATACCAATTTGCGCACCTTGACCGTTTTGTACTGTGCCGGAATCTCTACAGTTTTGGTGGATGCCGGAGTTTTTACCACGCGACGCGTGACGGTCTTGAAGGTGGCCGGGATCTTCTTCAG
>JAJRUX010000115.1 GCA_024277575.1 Gammaproteobacteria bacterium
AAGCACCACAGGAGCGCCCAAAGGGTTGGCCTGTCAGCGTCCATGGCCGCGTTGCGCCTCTTGGCAAGGACTAAGGCCATTCCCTGTGAGGCGCGCCTTGCCCTGAACGCTGACAGACCAACTGAATCCTAATTTATTACCTTGAAAGAGTACTAGACATCAAGGTGATAATTGCGCTTTCCGCTTCAACTCCACCAGCTTCGGATCATCTTTCTGGATTTTAATAATTTTTGCCGCTCCGGTGTCAATCCCGATATAAGGCGCGGCTGCGGCAGCAAGCACTGGCATGAGTGCCCGCAGATCGTTGCTTTTGCTGGTGGTGGAAACCGTGGTTTTCCACAAGGTTTTCATCTCTTGGGGCTTGCTGCCGGGCTGGTAACGTTTTGCTTCGAGAACGGCGTAACTGGTAAATACGGTATAGCTGCGCGTATCGACATCAACTCCCACCATGCGCCGGTACAGGGGGGTGGTTACCGTGCTGGTGGTTCGGGAGACCTCCCCGCCACCCTCATCCCTGGTCTGTACATAGACAATGGTATCACCGCCGTACCAGTCATACAGCGGCGTTGAGGTGGTGTACTGTACCGTTTTTCCCGGACTCACTCCATAGCTGAAATAGATCGCCACCGGGGCATTGTCCTCTTTGCTCTCCACATATCCCTGCTGCTTCAGGACAGAACGGAAATAGTTGCTGAATTCTCGGAAATAGAGATCGTCCTGCGGTACTTTCGGCATGCCGCTGAACCAGCTGTAGGTTTTATCCGGCATGCTTTCCGAACCGACAATGGAATCAACCTTGACCGGGATGCTTGAACTGCATCCCGCCGCCAGCAGACTGACGAACAAAACAGCAACCATAGTAACAATGCGCATGGCAATCACCTGACTTTTCCTGAACCCCATAAACCACAGACCGTTCAGCAGGTTAGGAGTTCAGCTTTTTCTTGAGCAGTTCATTGAGCTGGGCCGGGTTCGCCTTGCCCCGGGTGGCTTTCATCACCTGTCCGACAAAGAACCCCAGCAGTTTCTCCTTGCCGGCACGGTACTGCTCCACCTGTTGAGGATTGGCCGCCAGTATCTCGTCAATCACCTGTTCAATCGCACCGGTATCGGTAATCTGCCTGAGTCCTTTTTTCTCGATAATGCTGTCCGCGTCACCTTCACCTTCCCACATGGCCTCGAACACCTGTTTGGCGATCTTGCCGGAGATGGTGTTGTCGACAATGCGCTGAATCAGGCCACCCAGCATGATGGCGTTGACCGGGCAGGCTCCGATCTCAAGATTGTCCCTGTTCAGTGCCGCCGCAAAATCACCCATCACCCAGTTGGCGGCCAGCTTTGTTTCGCCACCGGAGCTCTTTTCCACCGCCTCATAAAAATCGGCCAGTTCACGGCTGGAGGTAAGCACTGCGGCATCATAGGCAGTCAGCCCGTACTCAAACATAAAACGTTCTTTCTTGGCATCGGGCAGTTCCGGCAGTGTGGCGCGAATCTCTTCGAGCCAGGCCTCATCCACATGCAATGGCAGCAGATCCGGATCGGGGAAATAGCGGTAATCCATCGCCTCCTCCTTGCTGCGCATGGAGCGGGTTTCACCCTTTGCCGCATCATACAGGCGTGTCTCCTGAACAACGGTACCACCGCCTTCGAGCAGATCAATCTGCCGCTCGATTTCGAAATTAATTGCCCGCTCCACGAAGCGGAACGAATTGATGTTCTTGATCTCGGCACGGGTGCCGAACCTGCTCTCGCCCCTGGGACGCACGGAGACGTTGGCATCACAGCGGAATGAACCCTCCTGCATGTTTCCGTCGCAGATCTCCAGATAGCGCACCAGGGAGCGGATTTTTTTCATGTAGGCAACCGCCTCCCTGGCAGAGCGAAGATCCGGCTCGGAAACAATTTCAAGCAGCGGCGTACCGGCCCGGTTGAGGTCGATACCGGTCATGCCGTGAAAATCCTCATGCAGCGATTTTCCGGCATCCTCCTCCAGATGGGCGCGGGTAACGCCTATGGTTTTGGTGGTGCCATCTTCCAGCTCAATGAGCAGTTTCCCCTTGCCGACGATGGGCAGCTCATACTGGCTGATCTGGTAACCCTTGGGGAGATCAGGATAAAAGTAGTTCTTGCGCGCAAATACAGAGCGCCGCCCGATCTCGGCATCAACTGCCAGACCAAACATGCAGGCCATGCGCACAACCTCCCGGTTCAGTACCGGCAGCACGCCGGGCAGACCCAGGTCAACGGCACAGGCCTGGGTATTCGGCTCGGCGCCGTAGGCGGTGGCGGCACCCGAAAAAATCTTGCTTTTGGTGGCGAGCTGGGCGTGAATTTCCAGCCCGATAACTGCTTCCCATTCCATAATCAATCCTTAAACTGTTGAGGCGCACGCATATGCCAGTCGGTTACCTGCTGAAAACGGTGGGCAACATTGAGCAGGCGGGCTTCATCAAAATAGTTGCCGATGATCTGCAGCCCCACCGGCCGCTGATTGATGAAACCAGCCGGGATCGACATGCCGGGCAGACCGGCCAGGTTCACGGCAATGGTATAGATATCCGA
>JAJRUX010000116.1 GCA_024277575.1 Gammaproteobacteria bacterium
GCTCGCCAGGCCGGTATCGAAATCATCCGCTACCGTTCGGTGCGCGACATCGGGCAGGGTATGAATGTCGCCCTGCTGTCACCGGCCGCGTTCAGCGCCACGGCGCCGCAGGAGATGCAGACCTGGTTTCTCTATCTCTCCGCCGCCGAGGCGAACTGTGAGCGGGCCAGTTCCGATCAGCACCGGACCTTTCCGTGTGAGCAGTTTGTTTACTGAAACAGGTACAGCCCATGGGCCCCGGTCACGGCGCCAAATACAGCAAGCAGACTGAGTGTCAGCAGGATTTTGTGCATTCTGTGAACCAGCGCAAAGGCTCTGTCGCTGTCCCGGATGGCCCGCTCGCGGAACCAGCGGTGCAGAAACAGCGGCTCAAGAATGAACAGCACGACAGTAAAAACAATCCAGATGAATGTCATCAGATGTAGCCACCAGAACTGTGGCTGCAGGTAGCGCTCCCAGGCGTTCATCGACTCCAGCATGTAGAAACCGGACAGGCCGGTAATCACAGTAACGATTCTGGCCTGAAGAGCGAATTTTCCTTCCAGCCGTTCGAACAGATCCAGGCGTGACCCCGTATCGGGGACCTTTTTGAGCGCAGAGATCAACACGGTGGTGACAAATGCGACACCCCCTATCCACAGCACGACACCGATAACGTGGATGGCGCGGGCCAGGACGAAATAGTTATAACTCTCCATGAATTTTTTGTTGTTGTTCGGTTGGTTCGCCGAAGGAGCTTCCCGCTTGTGCGTGATGAAACCACCGCTCAAGTTCGTCGCAGCCGGCTTCGCCTTCGCAGGGTGCCCAGGAGGCAAAATCCATTTCGGACAGGGGAGCGTAGGAGCCCTGCTTGAACTCGATCAGTACCGTTCCCGGCCGCAGTGCGGCGATGGTATGCCACGTGCCGGCGGGAATCTCCACGGCCTGGGTTGGGCCGCCGGCGGCAATCTCTGTGCGCTCGATGACTTCACCCTCCTGGTCGAAAATCAACACCACAGCCCCCCCGCTCAAGGCGATGAACAGCTCCCATCTCAAGGGGGTGTTGTGGCGATGGGGACGCACATAGCTGCCGGGTTCGATTGCGTTCAGGAAACGCTGTACCGGATCTTCGAGGGTCTGGTGGAGATTGAGATTGGTGCGTTTGCGGGGTGAATCTGCGGCTTTTTTCTGTAACTCCTGCAACACTTTTTCATCGATGCGTTTCATGTTCTCTTCCCTGTTTTTTCCAGCGTCCATTTCGATAGATCTCAAACGGCTGGTATTGGTTTTTATAGGCCATTTTCGCACACTCTTTAATCCAGTAGCCAAGATAGAGCCAGGGCAGGTTATGGCGCCGGGCTTGCTGGATTAACCAAAGGATAGCGTAATTTCCCGGACTGCGCGCGCCATATTGCGGATCAAAAAATGTATAGACGGCGGAAAGCCCGGTACCAAGCTGATCGGCCACTGTCACTGCAAGCAGTTTCTGTTCCAGCCGGAATTCATAAAACAGGGTGTCGGACCAGCTGCTGGTCAGAAAAGCGAGATAGCTCTCCGGGGTTGGATTGTCCATCTCTCCGCCCCGGTGGCGGCTGTGGATATAGCGCTGATAGAGCCGGAACTGTTCCTCGTCCTATCGGGCAGGGAGTGCTGTTACTTCGATATCCCTGTTGCGCTGCCAGTTGCGACGCTGGCTGCGGTTGGGCAGGAACTCCGTGACCGGGATGCGCAACGGAATGCAGGCGTCGCAGGTTGGGCAGCCGGGGCGATAGAGATACTCTCCGCTGCGGCGAAAGCCCTGTTCGATCAGCCGGCCGTAGATCCCGCTGTCGAGGGTTGCCTGCGGATCGGCAAACAGGGTGGTGCTCTGCCGGTTTTGCAGATAGCTGCATGGCTGTGGCTGACTGGTGTAGAAATCGAGCTTCACTATTTCTGATGCCAGTCCTTTCTGGATTCCGCATAGGCCAGCATCTTTGCTACCCAGGGCAGCAGAAGATAGGCGGGGAACGACAGAAAAAAGGTCAGGAAGAAGTAGGGCGCATAGCCCATGCTCTCAGCGCCAAAGCCACCTGCCCAGCCGGCTACGGAGCGGCTCAGGGCGAAGATGGAGGAGAGCAGCGCGTATTCGGTGGCGGAGGCGCGCTTGTTGACGATGGCCATCAGAAAGGCGAGAAAGGCCGCCGTTCCCAGCCCGCCGGTAAACGATTCGAGACCGCTGGCGGTGTACATGATGGCCTGGTGGGCGAGGGCGAGTTCCCCGCCGCTGTTGACCTCTCCCATGGGCAGCACCCAGGCGGCCCAGGCGTAACCCAGATTGGAGACCGCCTGAAACAGCCCCAGAATCCACAAACCGTGAAAGATACCGATGCGATCGGTGATCCAGCCCCCCGCCACACCGCCGGCAATGGAGAGTATCAGCCCCAGATTGACGGAAACCAGCCCGATCTGGCTGGCGGAGAAACCGGCATCCACCCAGAAAGGCTTGACCATGAACCCCATCGCTGCATCGCCCAGCTTGAAGATCAGAATGAACAGGATCACCGGCAGGATGTAGGGGCGCTGCAGCATCTCCAGCAGGGTGCCGAACATGGGGCCTCTGTTCAGCTCGGCAACGCCATCCTCTTTTGCCACAGCGCTGTTTTGGTGGCGCACCACGCTGATGGAGGTCAGCAGGGCGCCCGCTCCCAGTGCATACCACCAGAAGCCGTCCACCTGTGAGGACCACCGGGTGGTGCGGTTGATCAACCACAGGGTGCCCAGCAGAAACAGGATTACCGTACCGAATGCGGCCGAGTGGCGTGACAGGTTTTTCAGCTCGGCAGTGAGTTTGATCCCCTCCGGGCGCTGGTATGGTTTCTCCTTCGGTGCCTTGAACAGAATGATGCTGCCCATCAGCAACAGCAGCCCTGCTGCACTCAGGTAGGTGCCGCTCCAGCCGATGTAGTCGCTCAGGATCAGAATAAAACCGGCAGCCAGCATTCCCACCCGGTAGAAACCGATCCGCAGGCCGTTGGCCAAGCCCATTTCGCGCTTGTCCAGCATTTCGATGGTGTAGCCGTCGATGGCCACATCGTTGGTGGCCGACAGCAGGGTGAACATGCCGATGGCAAACCAGACCCACGGGCCGAAATCGCCGTAGATGGCAAATACCACCATCACTGCCGCCATCAGCAGGTCCACGCCGAACATCCAGCGGCGGTGGTGCCGGTAGTGATCGACGGCAGGCGCCCACAGAAACTTCAGGGTCCACGCCAGCCCCAGCAGGCTCATGAAACCAATCTTCCACAGCTCTACCCCCTGCTGGCGGAAATGAACCGGGAATACGTCGTAGAAGATCCCCAGGGGCAGCCCTTCGGCGAAGTAGAGAATGCCCACCCAGAACATTTTGGATCGGAGCAGGCCGGGTTGCCCGGATGCTAATCTGTTTTGCATGGGCGGCTATGATACATGGTTTAGTCCGGATCCTGCAGGATGGTATATCTATCTGATATTCAGGACCTGATGGGTTTCCGCAAGGATGTAATCAAGAAAGGTTCTGGCGACTAGAGAGAGCTTTTTGCCTTTCAGATAGACAACATACCAGCGGCGTTTGAGCGGGAAGCCCTCTACATCCAGCAGTTCCAGCTTGCCGGCGGATAGTTCCAGGTGCAGACTGTGCAGAGAGAGCACCGCCAGACCCAGGCCTGCCATCACCCCCTGCTTGATGGCTTCACTGCTGCCCAGCTCCATGTAGGGTTCGATCTCGAGCCCGTTCTTTTCCAGCAGGCGTTCAAATGCCATACGTGTACCGGAACCCTCTTCACGCTCGATAAACCGCTCCTTGACCAGTTCCTGCAATTGAACCTTTTTCCCGCCTGCCAAAGCATGATTTGGTGGTGCCACCACCACCAGAATGTTTTCCAGGAAAGGAAAGCTTTCCACTCCCTTGTCTGTAGGAACGCGGCCCATGACAACAAAATCGTCCTCATTGTCCATCAGCCGTTCCACCACTCGTGCGCGATTGCTGAATCTCAGCCTGGGTTCCACATCCGGGTACTCCTGCAAAAAATGCCCCAGAAGGTGTGGCATGAAATATTTGGCAGTGGTGACTACCGAGAGTCCCAGCGGTCCCTTTACCTCCCCTTGCAGATCTTCAATCGACCGCCGCAACTCGGCAACTCTGCCGAGGATGTCTACGCAGGCATCGTAGACATCTCTGCCAGCTGCGGTGGGGAATATCTTCTTGCCGACCAGCTCGAACAGGGGCAGGCCAACCTGGTTTTCCAGACGTTTTATCTGAATGGACACAGCTGGTTGAGTCAGATGGAGCTCTTCCGAGGCACGGGTATAGCTCTTGTTCCGGTAAACGGACTCAAACAGCTTCAGTTGTTGCAAGGTCAGGTGCATGGCGCTTAATCATTAACAAAGGTAAATGCATTTTATAACAACAATTAATTTTATTAAATATATTCGCTCGCTTATAGTAGCAACTCGCCTGATGACCGGCGTACCACCCGGGGAACCGGACAATTGAATGAAGTTTGTAAGGGCTGAGGGACTCCGCTCCCTGAGTCGAAGTCAAAGCACACCAAAGAGGATGCTATAACCATGGCTGATAAAACCTATAGCGCGGGCGTAAAAGAATACCGCGAAACTTATTGGATGCCCGAATATTCGCCCAAGGAGAGCGATATTCTGGCCTGTTTCAAGATTATTCCACAAGCCGGCGTCCCCCGCGAGGAAGCGGCCGCGGCTGTTGCGGCTGAGTCATCCACCGGAACCTGGACCACCGTCTGGACCGATCTGCTGACCGATATGGATCACTACAAGGGACGCGCCTACGCCATTGAGGACGTGCCGGGCAGTGATGACTCTTTCTACGCCTTTATTGCCTACCCCATCGATCTGTTCGAGGAAGGCTCGGTGGTTAACGTATTTACCTCTCTGGTCGGTAACGTGTTCGGCTTCAAGGCAGTGCGCGCTCTTCGTCTGGAAGACGTACGCTTCCCGCTGGCCTACGTGATGACCTGTAACGGGCCACCCCACGGCATCCAGGTTGAGCGTGACAAGATGAACAAGTACGGCCGTCCCATGCTGGGCTGCACCATCAAGCCCAAGCTGGGTCTGTCAGCCAAGAACTACGGCCGCGCCGTGTACGAATGTCTGCGCGGTGGTCTGGATTTCACCAAGGATGACGAGAACGTCAACTCCCAGCCTTTCATGCGCTGGCGGGATCGCTTCCTGTTCGTGCAGGAAGGTACCGAGAAGGCCCAGGCCGAGACAGGTGAGCGTAAGGGTCACTACCTGAACGTTACCGCACCGACCCCGGAAGAGATGTACAAGCGTGCCGAGTTCGCCAAGGAGATTGGCGCTCCCATCATCATGCATGACTACCTGACCGGCGGCTTCTGCGCCAACACCGGCCTGGCCCAGTGGTGTCGTGAGAATGGCATGCTGCTGCATATTCACCGTGCCATGCATGCTGTACTGGATCGCAACCCCAACCACGGTATCCACTTCCGTGTATTGACCAAGGCGCTGCGTCTCTCCGGCGGTGATCATCTGCACTCCGGCACCGTGGTCGGCAAGCTGGAAGGTGACCGTGATGCAACCCTCGGCTGGATTGACCTGATGCGCGACTCCTATGTCAAGGAAGATCGTAGCCGCGGTATCATGTTTGATCAGGATTGGGGCTCAATGCCGGGCGTCATGCCGGTTGCATCCGGTGGTATCCATGTATGGCACATGCCGGCGCTGGTAAGCATCTTCGGTGACGACTCCGTGCTGCAGTTTGGTGGTGGTACGCTGGGTCACCCATGGGGCAATGCCGCAGGCGCTGCTGCCAACCGCGTGGCAGTCGAGGCCTGTGTTGCAGCCCGTAATGAAGGTCGCGAACTGGAGAAGGAAGGCAAGGAGATTCTGACCAATGCCGCCAAGTCCAGCCCAGAGCTGAAGATGGCCATGGAAACATGGAAAGAGATCAAGTTCGAATTCGATACCGTAGACAAGCTGGACGTTGCCCACAAGTAGCAGCCACCCGGCGTATCTGTGAACGGCTGGCGGGCCGCAGTAATAGCACATTGGTCCGTCTGCCCGTTACATACCGGATTTGAATATTTATTGAGGAAAATGACATGAGTGAAATGCAAGACTATCAATCCAGCCTGAGCGATGTCTCAAGCCGGAAATTTGAAACCTTTTCTTACCTGCCGCCGATGAGCAAGGACGAGATCAAAAAGCAGGTTGAGTATATTGTTTCCAAGGGTTGGAACCCGGCCATCGAGCACACTGAGCCGGAGAATTCCTTCAGCCACTACTGGTACATGTGGAAACTTCCCATGTTCGGCGAGACTGACGTGGATCGCATCCTGGCCGAGGCAGATGCATGCCACAAGGCGCATCCAAATAACCACATTCGTCTGGTTGGTTATGACAATTTTGCCCAGTCACAAGGTGCTTCCATGGTTATCTACCGTGGTACACCTACCTGATTTCAGGCAGTAGGTAGCGACATGGTCCGGGTTTTTCCGGGCCATGTTTTCAAGTCGCATATTTCCTAAAGAGCCCGATTTCAAATTGGTTTTTTTATGAAAAATGCGGACAAGATGAGGATCAAACGATGAGCCCAGTCGCGGAAAAAATGAACGATATTGCATCGCAGTACACCATTACCGAAGAGCCGTATTACTGTCCGGTTGCGGATGAGGTGGATACATATACGGCGGCTTATGCTGCGCGTATGCCGATGATGCTGAAAGGTCCAACGGGTTGTGGTAAATCCCGCTTCGTTGAGTATATGGCGTGGAAGCTGGGCAAGCCACTGATCACTGTGGCCTGTAACGAGGATATGACCGCCTCCGATCTGGTCGGGCGTTTTCTGCTCGACAAGGATGGTACGAAATGGCAGGACGGTCCCCTGACGGTAGCTGCACGTATCGGGGCCATCTGTTACCTGGACGAGGTGGTGGAAGCCCGTCAGGACACCATCGTTGTCATTCACCCGGTTACCGACCATCGCCGTGAGCTGCCCCTGGAAAAGAAGGGTGAAGTGGTGAAGTGCCATCCCGATTTTCAGCTGGTGATCTCCTACAACCCCGGTTACCAGAGTTTGATGAAGGATCTGAAACAGTCCACCAAGCAGCGTTTTGGCGCGCTGGATTTTGAATATCCGGATACTGAAACCGAAATAGAGATTATCAGTACCGAGGCTGGAGTGGATAGGGAAACGGCTGAAAAACTGGTGCAGATCGGCGAGCGCGGCCGCAATCTGAAGGGGCATGGCCTGGATGAAGGGATCTCCACCCGTCTGCTGGTGTACGCGGGCCAGCTGATCGTCAAGGGTCTGGAGCCGGTGGTCGCCTGCCGCGTGGCGCTGGTGCGTCCGCTGACCGATGATCCGGATATGCGTGAAACGCTGGATGCAGCTGTTTCCACCTTCTTTGAATAGCGGCAAAAGAGTGATACCTGGTGTAGTGTTCTGAACGCTATACCGGCGTGCCGCTCCTGTCACTCCGTCTGATTGAGGTTTTGACGAAGTATAATTAACCCGGCAACAATATATGTCTTGTTCAGAGCTTCAGGCAGGCGCTGGGTCAAGGCGCAGCGCGCAGGTAATGGTCATTCCATTGGCAAGCGCTGCAACACCGAGCCAGCGCCTGCCTGAAGCTCCTGGCCGATTGAAATCGAATGACAGGCCGTCGCGTGCCGGCTGAACACGATATATATCGTTGCCGGGTTAATAATTGGAGAAACAGACAATGAGCGTTGACCTGGACGATTACCGTGAGATTCTGGAGAAGGCTGCGCCGGAGCTGAAAGATACTCTGGATGCCACCTTCCACGATGCAGCGCGCAACATGTCCGCCAGTGCTCTGCATGACTACCTGGAAGGAGCCAAGGGCCTGGCTGAACTGGGTCGTGGTGGAAACCTCGTAGCCAGTTTTCTGGAGGATATGCCGGCAGTTACCAAAGAGTGTGGTGATGATATTATCCGCGACTGCATCTCTGCGGCCATGAAACTCTCCTCCATGACCTCCGGTGAGGTGATTGCGATGCTGTTCAGCTCGCTGCCTACGGTCGCCCGCCGTCTCGGCGATCCCGAACTGGTGCGAGGCTATCTGAAACTGATTCACCAACTGGCAGCCAGATCCTCCCGCGGGCTACGCCCCATGCTGGGTATCATGGATGAGCTGCTCTCGAAATTGACGCTGAGTGGCTTGAAGCGCTGGGCGCTCTATGGCGCCCAGGCCTACGCCCGGGATCTGCAGGGACAAGTGGCCTATTTCGGACTGCAAACCGAAGACGCCAGGGCGATGCTGCAGAAGGAGCGGCGTGGCACGCTGTTTATCGATAGTCAACGCAAGATGAACTTCTATCTGCGTGCCCTGTGGGGACGTGATTTCTTTCTGCGCCCCAGCGCTGCGGATCACGAAGGCTTCAAGCCTTACCTGGAAGGGCGCGTGATACATCTGCCCGATGCGGTGGATGGTATTAATGACGTGGCCGGGCATGAGCTTTACCGCGCCATGGTGGTTCATCAGGGTGCGCATCTGATGTACACCCACGAGCCACTGTCCGCCGAGCAGCTCAGTCCGGCGCAGATGTTTTTTATCGGTTTCATGGAAGATGCCCGGGTCGAGTATTGCGCTGTACAGAAATTTCCCGGTCTGAAAAAATTGTGGGGTTCCCTGCTCAGCATCGAATACTCAGATGCGCCACAGCACCCCACCGTTATCCTGTTGGAGCAATTGGCGCTGATGCTGCTCGACAATCGGGTCAATACAGATGATGAAGGGATCAACGGGCTGGCAGAGCAGTTCCATGCAAACATCGAGGCCAACAAGGATAATACCGAATTCTCCTGGCACAAGGGACTGGAACTGTTCAACCTGCTGTCTGCGCGCAAGGATGTGCCCAGCCTGCGTATTCTGGAGTCGCTGCGTATTCCCTACCGGGATGACAATCGCCTGTTGTGGGATTTCGACGAATTTGCCTGGCAGGATGGTGCGGAGTATATCGCTGCCAGCCAGCGCCAGGTGCGCAAGCATGTCTCGGCTGTCGAGATGGCCAACGAGGTGGATTGTGAACTGGCCGGTGACGATGCTCAGGAGATCTGGATCTGTTCCTCCGAGTTCATGCCCTATGAAGATGCGGGCGAGGCCACCGTCAGCTTCAACGAGATGTGGGGCAAGGAGCCGGTTTCCGAACCGTATCACTACCATGAGTGGGACTACCAGGTGCAGCTGCACCGCCCTGACTGGGCGACCGTCTATGAGCGGCATCAGCCCAAGGGTGATCCGGAGCAGATAGAAAAAATTCTGATCGAGCACAAGCCCGTTACCCACCGGATCAAGCAGATCATCGATATGTTGCAGCCGGAAGGGGTACAGCGGGTTCGCAATATGGAGGATGGGGACGAAATCGATCTCAATGCAGCCATCGATGCCATGATCTCCATCCGCATGGGTGAACAGCCCAATCCACGTATCACCATGCGCAACGTACTCAACAGCCGTGATCTGGCTGTGGTCGTGTTGCTCGATCTCTCCGAGTCCACCAACGAGAAAATAGACGGTTCCGACAAAACCGTACTGGAACTGACCCGGGAAGCGGCGGCGCTGGTCTCCACTGCCATCAATGGCGTGGGTGATCCATTTGCCATTCACGGTTTTGCCTCTGACAGCCGCCACGATGTGCAGTACTACCGTTTCAAGGATTTCAACCAGCATTGGGATGAAGAGGTAAAGGCGCGCCTGGCCGGTATGCAGGGTGGATTGTCTACTCGAATGGGTGCGGCCATGCGCCATGCCGCCTGGCATCTGCTCAATCAGCCGGAGCGCAAGAAACTGCTGCTACTGGTGACCGATGGCGAACCGGCGGATATCGACGAACGTGATCCCCAGCATCTGCGTATGGATACCAAGAAGGCAGTGGAGGAGCTGACAAGCCGGGGCATCATGAGTTACTGTCTGACCCTGGATCGCAACGCTGACCACTACGTGAAACGTATTTTCGGTGTCAATAATTACACCATCATCGATCATGTCGAACGCCTGCCGGAAAAACTGCCTACCCTGTTTGCCAGCTTGACCCGCTGAACTTGGGGTAGAGCATGAGCCGGGTCCGGGATGTACCCGTTTATGCACAACGGGAAGATGAGGTCACCGCCAGGCTCTACAATCTCTGGCGCCGTGCAAAACTGCACTTTCCCTGTCCGATCCGTTTTCCCCTGCCGGACTATCCCGGCATGGTGATGATTCTGGAGGAGCGCGAATGGGTCTGCGCCAATGAGCGACAGAATGACCTGCCGGTACTGGCTTGGGTGGAGTTCGAAGACAGGGGCCGGGATGCCCTGCACAAACCGGTCAGGTGCAAGCTGAACCATTACCATTTTGCTGCATCGAAAATGCGCGCCCGGACGCTGGAATTGATGGAGGAAACGCTGGACAGATATCTGCACGATGGGTGATCTGCTACAACTGTACAATCGGCATTAACGAATATCACAGAGGATAAAAACAACATGGCGCTGGTTAACATGCGTGACATGCTTCACCATGCATATGAAAACAGCTATGCGGTTGGAGCCTTTGATCTGGTCAGTCTGGATTTTCTCGAGGCGGTTATCGATGCTGCCGAGTATGCCCGCGCGCCGGTGATCCTGAGCGTTGCCGAGCACCATTTTGCTCACTATGATCTCGAGCTGATGATGCCGGCCGTGGAGGCGGCCGCAAAGCGCGCCTCCGTTCCGGTTGCCATTCAGCTCGACCATGCCACCTCCCTCGAATCGGTCCGCAGAGCCATCAACCTGGGTTGCAACGGCATCACCCTCTGTTCTGCCAACCGGCATCTTCCCGACAACATCGAGCTGAGCAAGCAGGTGGTCACCATGGCTCATGGCTGCAGCGTTCCGGTAGTCGGTGAGGTGGGATATGTGGGCTCGGATGACAGTGAAGATGCATCGGCGCCCACCATGCCTGCCGAGGCCCGTACCTATGTCGAGCGCAGCGGGGTCGATTTCCTGTCGGTTTCCATCGGGACCGTGCAGGGCCGGGTCAAGGGGCGCGCCAAACTCGATTTTCAGCGACTGAAACAGATCCATACTGCCGTCGATATTCCCCTGGTACTGCATGGCGGCAGTGGGCTGAATGAAGAGCAGTATCGTCGGTTGACCTCACTGGGTGTTGCCAAGATAAACTATTTCACCGGGCTTTCCGATGTTGCGGCACAATCCATGCGCGCCCAGATAAAAGGGAACCGGGAAGGCAGCTTCACCGATCTGAAACAGGGAGTGAAAGAAGCTATCTGTGCGGAGGTGAAACGTTGTCTGCGGTTGTGGGGCAGTGCCGGTCGGGCCGCAGAGGTGTTGACCCAGTGTGAACCCTGGGTACCGGTTGAACACCTGATTATCTACAACGTCATCGAGCGCATGAGTGAAGAGCAGGCCCATGCCATGATGGCCAAGGGGCGGCAGATCCTGGCTGGTATTCCTGGTGTACGCGAGGTTTTTACCGGTGAAGCGGTCAAGGAGGAGGTACAGTATCGCTTCTGCTGGCTGGTGCGCTTTACGCATAAAGCGGTAATTGACAGTTATCGTGAACACCCTGATCATGTTCGTTTTGCCGATGCACTTTTCCGGCCCAATGCCAGCGATCGTATTAGCATCGACTATCAGGACAGTTCGTCAATCAGCGGCTTGTCCCTGCGCAGAACCGGCTTAGGGAAAATGAGAGGGGTGAACTGAGCCAAATTTGCGCTGCTTGCTTTAGTCTGACAGAGGAGGCCGGACAGTTGTTGCTCACGGCTCCTTCTTTTGAAAACGGTACAGCGCGATTTCGGCGAACAGGTTGGGCAGAAGGTGCATCAACGGGCTGGTGCGATGGGCGGAGTTCACCACCGTACGCTGCAAGATCTCGATATTTTTCTCCCCGCACAGTTGCTCGAAATCATTAAGGGTGCAGAGATGGATGTTGGGAGTGGAGTACCACTGTTCCGGCAGTACCCTCGACTGGGGCATGTGACCGCCGAAGGTTATCTGCAGGCGGTTGAGCCAGTGGCCGAAGTTGGGGAAGGTGACGATACCTTCGCGTCCTACGCGCAACATTTCATCGAGTATTTTGTCCGGGTGTTGCATGGCCTGCAGCGTCTGGCTCATCACCACATAGTCGAATGAGTCTGCGTCAAAATCGGACAGGCCGGTGTCGATGTTCATCTGCAGGACGTTGACCCGCGACTGGATGCAACGGGTGATGTTTTCGTCGTCAATCTCCAGTCCGTAGCTCTCCACCTGTCTGGTTTCGCGCAGATAACGGAGCAGGGTGCCGTCGCCACAACCCAGATCCAGCACCCGACTGCGGGGCTTGATCCACTGGCTGATAATCTCCAGATCAGGGCGTAGTGCCGGCATCATCCAATCTCCTCTGCCACCCGGTTCATGTAGGCTCCGAACAGCTTGATATATTGCGGAATCGGCATCAGAAAGGCGTCATGCCCCTGGTGTGCCTCGACCTCGGCGTAGGCGACCGGGTTGTCACCATCGGTCAGCGCCTTCACGATCTCCCGTGAGCGCGCCGGAGCGAAGCGCCAGTCGCTGGTGAAGGAGACCACCAGAAAATGCGCCTGTACCGGTTTCAGCGCGGCAGCCAGATCCCCGTTACAGCAGCTTGCAGGATCAAAGTAGTCCAGCGCCTTGGTCATCAGCAGGTAAGTGTTGGCGTCGAAACGATCCACGAAAGAGCGTCCCTGATAGCGCAGGTAGCTCTCCACCTGAAACTCCACATCGAAACCGAAGTTTATCTTGCCTTCGCGCAGCTCGCGGCCGAATTTTTTGCGCATCGACTCATCCGACAGGTAGGTGATGTGCCCCAGCATTCGCGCCAGCATCAGTCCGCGCCGTGGCACGGTGTCATGTTCGTAGTAGCGTCCCTCATGAAAATCGGGATCGGACATGATGGCCTGGCGGGCCACTTCGTTGAAGGCGATGTTCTGTGCCGACAGTTTGGGTGCGGCGGCGATAATGATGCTGTGGCTCAACCGCTCCGGAAAGTCGATGGCCCACTGCAGGGCCTGCATTCCGCCCAGACTGCCACCGATTACCGCTGCCCAGCGCTCGATCCCGAGCAGATCGGCGAGCCGGGCCTGGCTCCTTACCCAGTCACCCACCGTAACGATGGGGAAATCCGGGCCGTAACGCTTGCCGGTTTTCGGATTGGGTGTAGTGGGTCCGGTGGAGCCCTTGCAGCCGCCCAGGTTGTTGGGACACACCACAAAAAAACGGTTGGTGTCGATGGGCTTGCCGGGTCCGATGCAGGACTCCCACCAGCCGGGCTTGCGATCCTCCATGCTGTGATAACCGGCGGCGTGGTGGTCACTGGAGAGGGCGTGGCAGATCAGTACGGCGTTGCTGTGATCGGCGTTCAGCTTGCCATAGGTTTCGTAGATCAGATCATATTCGGGCAGCTCCCGCCCACAGTCGAGTATCAGCGGGGTATCGAAGTGACTGGTCTGGGGGGTTACCAGACCGATGGAATCTTCAGGGATGGTATCTGGCATCAGTTCTGATTTTTGCTGATTATTTCCGGCAGCCGGCCAGGGGCTTCGATGCGCAGCAGTTTGCTGCGTCCCTTTTCACCGCTGATCAGTGTGACCCGGCCCCGGGGAACACCGAATATCTTGGCGAGGAACCGGATCAGATGGGCATTGGCCTTGCCCTCCATCGGTGGGGCAGTGATGCGTACCTTTAGGTTATTGTCCAACGGGCCGATGATCTCGTCTCTGCTTGCTTTGGGCTGCACCCGCACGTTTAGCTCCAGCGCATCGCCATGCCAGTGATAGAAACCCGACCGGCTCATTGGAATGCCAGCATCCTGCCGAGATCCTTGACCGGTGATACCAGCAGGATCAGGGTGAGCTGCAGTAGAATGAGTACCGCCAGCGGTGACAGATCCAGTCCGGAGATAGGGGGAATAAGCCGCCGCGCCGGAGCCAGCAGCGGCTCGGCTATCCGGTTGACCAGACCGATGACGGGGTTGTAGCTGCCGGGTTGAATCCAGCTCAGTATGATCTGGATAATGATGGCAAAGATAAAGACGTAGACCGCCAGTGAGAGCAGTTCGCCTATGGACATAAGCAGAACGCCGAGCGGCTTGAATGCCTGCCCTACGATTACTCCGACGAGAAACAGCTCCAGCATCTGCAGTAGCAGCATCAGTGCGATGGCGGCTAGATCCATACCCCAGAATCCCGGAACAACGCGGCGCAACGGCTTGAGTAGCGGATTGGTTATCTTGACCAGAAACTGTGATACTGGGTTGTAGAAATCGGCGCGTACCCACTGCAGCAGGAAACGCAGCATGATTGCCAGAATATAGAGCCCAAACAGGGTTTGAATCAGAAACACTCCTGCATGCTCGGCGTAATTCCCTCCCATCACTTTTCTCCCAGTTGTTTTGCCAGCTCTTCCGAGCGGGTGCGTGCTGCGCTTAGCGCCTGATGGAACAACTCCCACAGGCCGCCATCCTCCAGTACCTTGATCGCCTGCTCGGTTGTGCCACCTGGCGAGGTTACGCGCCGTCGCAAGGTAGTGGCATCTTCATTGCTCTCCAGCGCCATTTTGGCGGTGCCAAAAGCAGTTTGCAACGTCAACAGGCGGGCGGTTTTATCGTCCAGACCCAGTGTGACGGCTGTCTGCTGCATGATCTCCATTATCAGCAGAAAATAGGCCGGCCCGCTACCCGACAGGGCGGTAACGGTGTCCATCTGTCCCTCACTGTCCAGCCACAGGGCGAGACCGACGGCCCGCAATACAGATTCGGCCTGCTCACGTTGCTGTTCGCGAACCTGCGAATTGGCGTACAGGGCTGTGGCGCTGCACTCCACCAGCGCCGGAGTGTTTGGCATGGCGCGCACGATGGCGCAGTTTCCTCCCAGCCAGCGGTTTATGTCTGATTCCCGTATTCCCGCAGCAATGGAAATTATCAGCGGCTGGTGTTGCTGCACGGCTGATGCCATATTTTTCGTTACCTGCTTCATGACCTGTGGTTTTACGGCGAGCAACAAGACATCGGCAGTTGCGGCAATTTGTTGACTGCTATCCAGCGTATGGATGCCAAAGTCTGTGGCGAGCCGGGTTCGTTTCTGTTCATCAGGTTCGGCAACGCTGATTTTATCGCGCTTGAAACCATTGGCAATCAGCCCTCCAATCAGGCTGCGGGTCATGTTACCGCCACCGATGAAGCCTATATTAAAGTTTTGCATATTGGTTTCCGCTAACTAAGGAAAAGGTATTGGAATAGGGTACAAGGTCGCAGGGTAAAGATTCAATCACGCGGGCCAAAAATATCGGTGCCGATGCGGACAATGGTAGCACCTTCGGCAATCGCTGCCTCCATATCTGCCGACATTCCCATGGAGAGGGTGTCCAGCTTGATCCCCTCGCTGTTGAGGGATTGCAGTGCCTGATGCAGCCGATGAAAGGGGCGGCGTTGTTGCTCGAAACCGGAGCTGCGCTGCGGAATGGCCATCAAGCCCCGCAGATGCAGGTTGGGCAGCTCGGTGATTTGCCTGGCTACCTCGGGCAGCGTCGACAGGGAGAGCCCGGACTTGCTCGCCTCGTTGCTGATGTTGATCTGCAGGCAGATATTGAGCGGGGGCAGATGGGTGGGACGCTGGTCGCTGAGCCGCTGGGCAATCTTCGGGCGATCCACGCTGTGAACCCAATGAAAATGGGCGGCGATGAGGCGGGTTTTGTTGGACTGAACTGGTCCGATGAAATGCCAGTACAGATTGTGTTCGGCAAGGGAGGTGATCTTCTCCACCGCCTCCTGGAGATAGTTTTCGCCGAAATGACGTTGTCCGCAGGCAGCTGCGGCAAGAACATCTTCGGCCGGGCGGGTTTTGCTCACCGCCAACAGTTGCACCGAGTCGGGTGGGCGTTGATAACGTTGTTCGGCCTGCCGAATTCGCTTGCGCAGATTGGCCAGGTTGTCAGCAATCCGGGATTTCATAGTGTGAATTATACGTAAAAACGATATATGAGAGGGGAAACATGGATATAACTGAACTGCTCGCTTTTACCGTGCAGCATGGTGCATCTGATCTGCATCTGTCTGCGGGCCTGCCACCCATGATTCGTGTGGATGGTGATATCCGCCGTATCAATCTGCCGGAGCTGGACCAGAAAACTGCTCAGCAGCTTATCTACGACATTATGGGGGACAAGCAGCGCAAGGATTTTGAGGAGTTTCTGGAGACAGATTTTTCCTTTGAGCTTCCCGGTGTGGCACGTTTCCGTGTCAATGCCTTCCATCAGGGAAGGGGTCCCAGTGCGGCATTTCGCCAGATTCCAACCGAGATTTTGAGTCTGGAGGCGCTGAAAGCACCCGCGGTACTCAAGGATATTGTCGATGTGCCCAACGGCCTGGTGCTGGTAACAGGTCCTACCGGTTCCGGTAAATCCACCACTCTGGCAGCGATGATCGATTATGTCAATGAGACCAAGCACCACCATATTCTTACCATTGAAGACCCGATTGAGTTTGTTCACAAAAGCAAAAAGTGCCTGATCCAGCAGCGGGAAGTACACCGCGATACGCTGGGATTCACCGAGGCGTTGCGATCTGCCTTGCGTGAAGATCCGGATACCATTCTGGTGGGTGAAATGCGAGATCTGGAGACCATCCGTCTGGCGATTACTGCTGCCGAGACGGGTCATCTGGTGTTCGGTACGCTGCACACCAACTCGGCGGCAAAGACCATCGATCGCATTATCGACGTGTTTCCGGCGGGTGAAAAATCGATGATCAGAACCATGCTGTCCGAGTCACTGCGGGCAGTAATATCCCAGACCCTGATGAAAAAAACCGGTGGTGGCCGTGTGGCTGCGCATGAGATCCTGATCACCAATCCGGCCATCCGTAACCTGATTCGGGAGGACAAGATTCCTCAAATCTACTCCGCTATTCAGACCGGCAAGGCGGTGGGAATGCAGACGCTGGATCAGTGCTTGCAGGATCTGCTGGGCAAACGGTTGATCAATCCGGCTGATGCCCGCAGCAAGGCGAAAAACAAGGAGACATTCAAGGTATGAGCCAGATGGATGCCCAGCTCCATGACCTGGATGCGTTGCTACGCCTGATGGTGGAGCATAAGGCATCCGACCTGTTTGTTACTGTGGCGCTGCCTCCCAGCATGAAGATTGATGGCGTGATTCGGATGCTGTCCAAGGAAACCATGAATCCTCGCCAGGTTCGTGAGTTGGTTCTGAGCGCACTGACGCCCAAACAGCAAGAACAGTTTGTCGCGACGCATGAGTGCAATATTGCCATCAGTCGTACCGGACTGGGCCGCTTCCGGCTCAGTGCTTTTCAGCAGCGTGGTCAGCTGGGAATGGTTCTGCGCCGCATTGAGAGTAAAATCCCGTCGGTAAAAGAGTTGCGTCTGCCGCCGGTATTGCAGAAGCTCAGTATGTTGAAGCGGGGCCTGATCCTGGTTGTTGGAGGAACTGGTGCCGGTAAATCCAGCACCATGGCGGCGATGATTGATTATCGTAACCGCAATGATAACGGCCATATTCTTACCATTGAGGACCCCATCGAATATCTGCACTCTCACCAGAAATGTATTGTTACCCAGCGCGAGGTGGGTATTGATACAGAGAGTTATGAAGTGGCGCTGCGTAATGCGTTGCGTCAGGCTCCCAACGTGATCACGATTGGTGAGATCCGCTGCGCTGATACCATGGACTATGCAATAGCGTTTGCCGAAAGTGGCCACTTGTGTCTGGCTACCCTGCACGCCAACACGGCAAACCAGGCGCTTGA
>JAJRUX010000117.1 GCA_024277575.1 Gammaproteobacteria bacterium
TATCCGAGGTTATCCGCACCCGGCTACCGAAATGAATCGTTTCTGCCAGAATTGTCTGCTCCTGAAGGTCAGTACTGACATTAACTTCTGCCCCATTGTCACGAATAGCGTAAAAGCTCTGGATCCGGGGATTAGCGCCAACCAGATCATCACCCGTCTCGAAATATTTGCCAGTACCGAAATAGACCATTACACCCCCATACGGATGTCGACCAACCTCCGGTTTTGCGGTGATGGGTTGAGGATTTCCGTTAGCATCTTTGACGCTGGTCAGCGGCGCAGGCGTTGCAAGAGAACCATAGGCAATCTCCCAACTACCCGCCGAGTTACCGGTGACATCAAATTTCCACAGATTACCCAGCAAGTCACCCGCATAGATGAAGTCAGCAATAGCGTCGCCATTGACATCCACTGGAATCGGCGAAGAGAGACCGTTGGGTGAACTGTTATCACCAGAACCGGTATCAATGCGCCGGATCAGGGTGCCATCATCCAGGTTGACGATAAACAGCTGTGCCCGCTTGCTGCTACTTTCATAACCGTTACCAAAAATCGCCGCCCAGCTACCATTAGCCATCCGCGCAATAGTGGCCTGGCCGATAGTGAAACCAAGTTCACCATCGGTAAACTCCCAGAGCACATCACTGCTGTCAAAATTGGCCGGATCGGTAACATCCAGCGCAAATACCGCCTTGCCCCCTCCACCAAGGGAACTGACCAGAACGGTTTTCCACTCACCATTCAGCCAAGCATCTGCGCTCCATGGAGAACCATCCACATAGTAGCGATGGCTGTACGAAGGGGAAGTCAGATCACTGAGATATGGAATAACCGCATTGGGAACATAAGCAAACAGCTCCTCCCCGCTATGCACATCAAAGGCGTGCAACATACCGTCATTGGCTCCAACATAAAGCACCTGCGGACGGCTCTTGTAAGAAGCGGTATCCCGGTATATGGCGTAAGCACCACCCTCGTCCTCCAGCGCACTGCCAGTACCCTGGAGGGTATAACCAAAATCATCATTGCCGACAAACCGAGGGTTAGAGTGAACAATATCCCCCAACCAATGCTACCGATCCCGGAACTGGCCACCGTTCTGGCGCTCACTCCCCTGCTCACCACGCAGATAGTTCAAACGTGCCTCACCCGCACCATCATCTGTTCCATCGCTGGCAAGATTCAAATAGTCCTGCTGGGTAGCACCCAAATCATTCCAGTCAAACTCGACCCCTTTGTTGGCGCTGGTGCTGTCAGGATTCCATGTAAAAATTTTCCGACTGGCAGGCGACGGCAAATTATCAGTTGCTTTCCATATCTGCTCACCAACAGCACCATCAGCATCTACCTTATAAGCCACCAGATCACCTTGCCAATTACCGCCATTAAAGCGCGCTTGGTAGATCCGGGAACCAGTATGCAACTCAGTTGAGTTGGCCGCCACAGAGGCAATGGAGGAGAGGCGGCGGTAGATATCATTGAAAGAGCTTTTCAGCCCGGCCACCAGCTTGGCCGGTTGATTGGCCAATACATAGTTGTCAGGCTCACCATCACCATCCTTGTCCCACTCTTCGGCCAGATCCGGTTGATCATTATCATTCAGATCCTCAAATCCACCATACTTGCCTGCCAGCCAGAGCATGTTGGCACGTCCCACCAGTGGGTTATCATGATACTCCTGCGTATCGATCATGTAGGTGGTAATAGACTGTTCCCCCTCGAAATCTGAGCGAATATCCGCTGTATTGGCGTAGTAGGCAAGCCCTGCCACATAGTACGTATTTTGCTTAACCCCACCATTCCAGGGTCCAAATGCCTCTCCAAGCGCCGGTACATTTTTCCATGCTTCAAGATTCCAGTTACTACCATCATCATCAGCACAACTTTCTGCCGGATCACTAGTACAGCGCATTCGCATCCGGCTTCCATTCAAGCCCTCGAGATCGCCAACCTTGTTGGTGAGCGCGGTGACATTGATATCCGGATCAGGGTTGGACGGCTCACCGTAATCACCGCTGGACAAGGTAACCCCGTGATAGGTGCTGCTGGTGAAATAGGTTCCCGGAAGCTTTTTGTCCATCCACGGATAAGCGTCGTTGATACCCACAATGAAGTTCTGCTGACAGGAGTACTGAATGGGATCATCCCATGCCGTTATCACCGGAAACCCGCCTTTCTGCTTGTTGCTCAAGCCAGCGGAGTACTCCGGTGTGGGCCCCAGATTCTTGAAATAACGCAGGGATTCATAGAACAGTTCACTCACCGGGTCATATGATTTGTATCCATAGGCACTGAAGCGGTTGACATAGTTGATCACACCACTGTAGTCAACGCCGCCACTTCCGGCCAGGTTATCGGGATCGTCGATAAAGATCCCGTCGGTGCCAAACTCCTTGTTGGGATTGTCCACCAGATTTCCCGAACCGTCCGGCATCTTTGGCCCCACATACTTCATGTTGGCCCGCAGAACACCCCCATCACGCCCCTGGGAGTTGTCCAGTGTGTAGCTGGTCACCGCAAAGCGCATCTTCTCGGCATTCTGCTGAATCAATCCCTCCGGCTTGTAGTAGATCGTTCCGTTCGGTTTGGTGTAGGGCACACAGTTGGCTTCCAGCTTGCCTTTGACACACACCTTCAGTTTGGCGTTGTAGGTTTTATTGCCGCTGGCCTTCTCAAAGCGGATTTTGAACGGATTTCCGGTTTCATCGGGATCGTTGATGATGGTCACTTTGCTGTCTGACCAGGGTGTGACTGTCGAGGGTGCCACATTGTCCACTGCACTGATCCGTTTGGGGTGAAACCACCAGCTCGCCTTTGCGGCCTGCTGGATAAAGGTCTTGGAGTTGGTGTCCTTGACCCGGTTACCACCGGTCATGGTCCAGATATACATATCTATCGCCGAGGTGGTCGCCCAGTTGAGAAAGTTACCGCTGAACTTGCCGCTGCACTCGTGATTGCTGTTCGTAGGCCCTTGGGGAATAAACTTGTCCCACTTATACTTGTAACACCGCTTGGGATTGAAATAGCCCAGATACTCCCGGTTGGGAAAATAACACACACCGACACGCCCCTTGCGCCCGGCACACTGGCTGCCAAAACTGTCAGGCACACTCTCTGCCTCATCGTTGTAGGCAGCCCCTCCCATCGGCCCTTCCACCGACATGTTCAGCAACACATTGGGATCAACATTGCTGGTAATAAAAAGCGGGACATTGGATATGGCCGCCTGGCTGTTTTGCAGACCCATCAACAAAAACAATCCCACTACCATAATGACAAACAGCGGGCGTTTTTTTGTATTCATAGTTATTAGCCTCTACCAACATTTCACCTGAATCCGTGGGTTCAGGGCGGATGCAGAGCGCAAGACATTGATTTCACAGTGGAATCAAGAGCTTGTGCTCTGCGCCGTCATGAACCCACGGATTCAGGTTTCATTTAACGCTTGTACACACTCTGCAGCAAAACCAACGCTGTCGAAGTAGCACCGGTTCCCCGTGCAGTAATTCGATACCAACCCTTTTCTGCTAAAGGTACATTAGATTGAAGCGATCCTCCCTGCATTGGCATGGGGGGAAGCTCCTCTATAATGTAACGCGGCTGGTCGGTAATATTATCCAGTGTTCCTGAATAGCTGCGGCTATCTATATCCTGCCAATTCACAGATGACCAGACCGGGGTTGAATCCGGATCAGCCGCTTGAACTAGGCCCACGCTGGTTCCGTCAAACTCCGGCAGCGGTGCCGTGGTATTCAGATAGGTTTCAGCATCAACCAGTCCCGCTTCCGCCGCCTGAAATGCAAGGCCCTTGTCTCGGCTGTTTGCTGCCATTTTCAGTTCCAGCGTGGCGGTCTGTGAGGATGACACACCAACGAGCGCCAATATAAAAACAAACAGCAGACTTACTATGAGTACAGTACCGGACTGTTTTTGTAGTGGTTGAATTGGCTTCATCATCTGCTATCAGTACATAACTATCCGTTGCTCCACGGGTTTTATAAAACTCTTATCGGCCGTAAAAAGGCTGTTCTTGAATAACGTGGGTCATAAAACCAAATCCACGAAGGGAACCAGCAATAGTTCCATGATAGAATTAATTCCTCTTTTTTTTTGTCGAAAATGGTACAAGGTCAGCAAGAACATGCTTTTGATGATCGATAACTACGACTCTTTCACCTACAATCTGGTGCAGTATTTTGGTGAATTGGGAGCCGATGTGCAGGTATTTCGCAATGACCAGATCACTATCAACGAGATTGAGGCGTTGGAACCAAAACATCTGGTAATCTCGCCCGGCCCCTGCACCCCGAATGAGGCAGGAATCTCACTGGAAAGTATTAAATTTTTTGCTGGAAAACTGCCCATCCTGGGCGTCTGCCTGGGACACCAGAGTATTGGACAGGCATTCGGTGGCCGGGTCATTCATGCCCGTCAGGTCATGCATGGCAAAACCTCTCCTATCCATCACCGCAATGGCAGTGTGTTCAAGGGGCTGGACAACCCGTTTGAAGCCACCCGTTACCACTCACTTACAATCGAGAAAGAGAGCCTGCCCGACTGTCTGGAGATTACAGCATGGACAGAAAATAACAGAGGTGAATTGGACGAGATCATGGGGGTACAGCATCGGGAATATCCCATCGAAGGAGTGCAGTTTCATCCTGAATCAATTCTTACCCGACAGGGACATGACCTATTGCGGAACTTTCTCTCCCGATCAACCTGATGGCCGCAATTCATCAAACGGCCAGCGCGCCCTGACTTCGATAGCCAGCGGTTGCTGCTCTCCCGCCAGCAGGCGCTGACAACCGGCATAGGCGATCATTGCCCCGTTATCGGTACAAAACTCAGGGCGGGGATACCAGACCTTGCCACCCACCTCGTCTGCCACCACTCCAAGACGGCTGCGTAGCGCGCAGTTGGCACTCACGCCCCCGGCAACCACCAAGTGCTGCAAACCGGTCTCCCGTAACGCACGGCGACACTTGATAATAAGAGTATCAATCACCGCATCCTGAAAGGCACGGGCGATATCGGCATGAACTCCCGGCTCATCCCGGTGCTCCTGCAGGGTATTCAGGGCAAAGGTTTTCAGGCCGCTGAAACTGAAATCGAGACCCGGCCGGTTGGTCATCGGACGGGGAAAACGAAACCGTTCCGGATCACCCTGTTCAGCCAACCGCGCCAGAGCCGGTCCTCCCGGATACCCCAGTCCAAGCAGCTTGGCGGTCTTGTCAAAGGCCTCTCCCGCCGCATCATCCAGTGATTCCCCCAACAACGAATACCGCCCAACTCCATCCACCCGTACCAGTTGGGTATGCCCCCCGGATACCAGCAGGGCAACAAACGGGAATTCAGGGCGATTCTTCTCCAGCATGGGAGCCAGCAGATGACCCTCCATATGATGCACCCCTACAGCCGGCACTCCCCAGCTCCAAGCCAGCGCGCGTCCGATAGAGGCTCCCACCAGCAGCGCACCGATCATGCCCGGCCCGGCCGTATAGGCCACACCATCGATTGAATCTGCACTGAAATCCAGCTCCTGCAGCAGTGGCAGTATCTTCCGCACATGATCGCGGGAAGCGAGCTCCGGCACTACTCCGCCGTATTCGGCATGCATCGCTACCTGACTATGTAAAGCGTGACCCAACAGGCCAAGCCCACTGTCATAAACAGCAACGCCGGTCTCGTCGCAGGAGGTTTCTATTCCCAAAATACGCATGGAGCGCATTTTACCTGAA
>JAJRUX010000118.1 GCA_024277575.1 Gammaproteobacteria bacterium
CACTCCAGCTCTGCGAGGTGGATGCTTGGCCGGTAGTCCTTCGTGCCGCCGCCTTGCGCTTCTGGCTGTCGCGACTCAATGATCTTCATTTTCCCCGTGAGGGTGAGATTACTCACAGCAAAAACCCGGATATTTTTAAACAGATTCTCGTTTCACATATTGAAAATCGGCAGCGGCTGCGCCTTTTTAGGGGCGGGTTGCAAAATGCGTAGTTTCGAGATTTTATTCCCCTGTAAAGTTTAGGGTAGAAGGCTGGTGCCTCCTCACGGTATATTGAACCAGGATTCCGCAGTTGAAAAACCCTGTTCCGTTTCCTATCCTTTTCTGCGGAGATGAAAAAAAATGGTAGAGGCACTTCGAGCATTTCGCTGTGACAGATAACGCTCCAACAACCAAGGAAACAGCTGCAGAAACGCCTGTCCAGGCCAAACCGAAAAAAGAAAACAAGAACGAAAAAGGTGCAGCCGGTATTCCATCCCCCCCTCCCTTTGCCGGGGAAAGGCAGTGTCGGACTCGGGTAAAAGGCAGAAAATTCAAAGGGGGGTCCAGCCGCGGCATCGAAACCATGTTGCGCTCCCAGTATCGTACCCATCTCGATCTGACCAGTCTGGCTGATAACAAGGCCAGCATCATGATCACCATCAACGGTCTGATTATTTCGATCCTGCTGGCTACTGGCGGATCCGTGGTGGCTTTTGCTGATAACAACTTGTACATCCTGCCGATTATCGTGCTGCTTATTTCCGGTTTTATCTCGATGATTTATGCGGTTATCTCTGCGCGTCCCATCGCCGAACGTTGCTGTGATGCAGTCAAGGGGCCCGAAGATTTTCTGAATGGCAAGGCCAATGTGATGTACTTCATGGACAATGCCGATCTCAGCAATGATGAGTACGTTGCCGTGATGAAGGAGGTGTTGGATGACAAGGATCTGGTTTATGAAGAGATGGTCAGTTATATACACACCATGAGCGTAATCATCCGGCGGAAATTTTTTCTGCTGCGTACCTCTTATTCCGTATTTATATTTGGATTGGGTCTCTGTATAGCCACATTTATCGGTGTAGCGGGTGTTATTATGCTGAAGGCGGAACAGTCCGACACGGTTAGCCGAATTACTGAACCGGCCAGATTCAGCCGTTTTCCTCTCTCAAGCGGGATCTATGAGCCTTCCGGTGTGGTTCAGTTAAGTGATGGCCGGGTGCTGGTGGTGGAAGATGAACCCGGCCATCCCTTTGCTCTGCTGACATTCAGTTCCGCGGGCGATATAAGTTCGGTTCAGCTTTCACCAGGCAAGATGTTTGATAAAACTGGACCCTATCGGGAGTTCCGCAAGCTGGATGATCTGGAAGGGGTGGATGTGGATGGCAGGGGGTATATCTATGCTATTACTTCACACTCCGATGCGGAAGATGGTAGTTACAGCAAAAATCGGGGCAAGCTGGCCCGGTTCCAAATTTCCGGTAACCAGATCGTTGAACCGGTTGTTGTAACCGGACTGAAAGAGGCGCTCCTGAAATCTTTTCCAGACCTGCGGCGGGGCGGGGTCGGAAAGGGGGTCAATATCGAAGCGCTATCGTTGAATGCCGGGCAGGACAGGCTGCTGGTTGGTTTCCGTGCCCCCGTCGATAATCAGGGCAGGGCACTTGTCGCAGTAATCAATGACATCGATGCTTTGTTTTCAGAAACCCCGGTGTTTCATTTTCAACCTGAACTGATTCGACTTGAGCTGAATGGCAACGCTATTCGTGGGATGAGTTATGATTCCCGCTTGCGTGGCTATCTTGTTGCCGCAGGCAATTCAGCAAAAGGGGGCAGCAAACCGAATCAGCTCTGGTTCTGGAGCGGCGAACCCGATGTTCCTCCCCGATTGGTTGCTGTGAAAGGGTTGCGTGGAATGGATAATGCAGAAGGTGTCAGCCCAATACGCGTAGATGGCGATAGCCGTATCCTGATTGTCAGTGATGATGGCAATAGAAAAAACAGCAAAAATGCCGGTTTTCTATTAATCAACTATGAACAGTTGCAGCTCCACTGAGCGGATTTTGCATTACTTCAGCTCTATTTTTTCCTGCTTTTCCAGTTCAGCAATCAATGCCGGCATCAGCTTCCTGTTTGTTTTCATGAACTGTTCAAGAACGCTCATATAGCTGTCAAACCAGTTCAGCATGTGGGTTTTCTTTTTCTCATTGAGAAGAGAGTTTTCGAGTACCCGGCGCATTCTGTTCTTGCTTTTTATCATGAAAAAAATATGCACTACCGCTTTTTCATCTCCATCATGGTATTTGATCCAGCTTTGAAAATAGTGACGCAGATTTGCCTCCAGTGAGTTGCTGTTGGGGCGATAGTCAGGGACGAGTATTCCTGACAGATCGAAATCGTAGGGACCCGCAAATATTTTGCCATCGTCCCGATAGAGCAAGTTTATGTTACGCCCATCCCGATCGTAATCCTTGAAATAGACAAACCTGTTGAACAGTTCCAGTTGAAACCAGGAGAGATCGTCGATGCCGTTATACTCTACTTTGGGATACGGGCGCTTTGACAGCCCGCACCGTCTGGCTAGTCGAGATTTCGGTTCGCGGAAAAAAGCCTTTCTGGTTACAAGAATGTTCCCTTCGGGATCGCGATAGGTGACCTCGGCAAGCCGCGTTTTCAGGGTTACGGAACCCATCTGATCGAGCACCTGGTAGATGTAGTACTCCTGAAGAAGTCTCTCCTCCTGCGCCTCCCGGCTATCTCCGCCTACACGTTTCCAGCTGCTTTTTCCACAGTGAGTAACCAGTTTTATATCGTCGCCAAGTTTGCGGAACAGGTTTTTTTTCTGGGCGACTCCTTTATTGAGCGGGTTGTTCTTGCGCCTGGATTTCAGCTCGTTGTATAGTTTGACCAGCCGTTTTTTACCCGGCGGAATTTTTTTCAGTGATCTATCCAGTTGCTCCTTGACCAGCGGGCTTTCAAAAATAATACGTAGTGGGACCCATTCACAAAAATCTCTTCTGGAGTTTCCCCGGTCTTTTATAAATACAGGAAGATACTCTGCATTTCCATTTTTATCCTGCCAGGATACGATGGCGGAATCCCCGCCGGTTTCGCTGTAGATCTCTTTGTTGACATGTGCAAAGTCAGAAATTATCTCCAGCTTCAGAACGTCATTTGCAGCAGCCTGAAAAAGGGGGGACTTTGATTGCCCGCACTGTAATGGTCGATATCTGTCAACAAGGGCATTGATGTGGCCCTGTACCGCTGAAGTTTCAACAGATTTCCCTGACCCCAAGGCATGATCTGACATGCCGATGCCGGCAAGGAGAAGAAAAGCAGTGGCAGTGATATTTACAATCCTGCAAATAAACATTTTTTGACTTCTTAAAGAAGCAGAACAAGACCAGCCAATAGTACTATCCAGACAAGAGATTTGGATGAATGTTCCTGCGTCACTGCCAAATTCTGAGAAAAGTTGATGGTCGAGCCGGGGATGGGTTCCAGTCCCAGCAGATCCAGTGCCAGATTGGCGGCATCACCTTCCCGTATTGGTTGTATCGGATCGGAGTAGGGTGGACGCGCGTTACCGGGATCCAGGCGCGTCTGTTTGTTCAATATATACAGATCCCCACCTGCCGGAACCCCGGTCCCCCATACATAGAAAGGGATGGTGTAATTTTTCCGGCTGTCCAGAATGGTGTGGTTTGACCCATAGGTGCCACCATGATCTGCTGTAACGATCACAACGGTTTTTCCTGACAGTCTGGGACTGGTGGCTACCATATCAAGAATCTTCCCCAGCAGTTTGTCGATTCTGGCAACTGCATTCATATAGCTGCTACCCGGCGTTACATCCCAGTAATCCTGGTGTCCGGCAGAATCGGGATCACGCAGATGAAGCAGACTGTAGTTAAAGGGGGTGGAGTGCATGGCGGCTATGTAGTTATTGATTAGTTTTTCAGTATCTTCGATATAGACATAGTGATCGATCTTGTTCCGGCCATTATCGACTCCCTTCTGGTCGGGGGCGCCGTTGATGCTGTTGTAGCTCTGTCTGAAAATCTGGAATTTTTCCTTGCCGGTGTACAGCGCGGTGGACAGGCCATGGTCGTGAACCACATCAAAAACACTGGCAACGTATGCTCCTTTGTTTGAGTGGAGTGTGCGCAGAAGTGGTGGAAAGCGGTTGTCTCCATAGTTGTGTCCGGTGGGGCCCTTTACTCCCCTTCCGGTTAGCTGGCTTGTATGGTTTGGCAGAGTACCCAAGTAGTGAACATCTGTACGGGCGTTATCTGTATATGAGCCTTCTGCCCGCAGGCGGTAGAAACTGGGGGCTCTGGTGTGACCCAGGATGGTGATAGCGTCCGAACGAAGCCCGTCAACGCTAATGTGAATAACATACTCTACCGGCCCGCCAAAGGCGCCAGCCGGTAGCATCAGTAAGAGCAGGCAGATAAAAAGACAACCCCGGCGGCCTGTGTAGATGAGGTTGGCCAAGGTGCGCCCTATACTGTAGTGCATGTCAGATATCCAGTTCCCATTGTGGAAAATACACCGTAACTTGCACTATATCATCGCTTATATTTGCGGCTCCTTGTGCTTGATCAAGGTAGTAACAATGGGTCCGATTTTCTCTAGTACTCTTTCAAGGTAATAAATTAGGATTCAGTTGGTCTGTCAGCGTCCATGGCCGCGTTGCGCCTCTTGGCAAGGACTAAGGCCATTCCCTGTGAGGCGCGCCTTGCCCTGAACGCTGACAGACCAACTGAATCCTAATTTATTACCTTGAAAGAGTACTAGGAGCCTGTTGGATTTTATATATCCCCGGGAGGTTATGATGTCGGCAGCGTAACCCCTGTCTGCCCCTGATATTTGCCGCCGCGATCCTTGTACGAGGTTTCACATACCTCGTCGGATTCGAAAAACAGCACCTGGGCGACTCCCTCATTGGCGTAGATCTTCGCCGGCAGTGGTGTGGTATTGGAGAACTCCAGGGTGATATGGCCCTCCCACTCCGGCTCCAGCGGGGTGACGTTGACGATGATTCCGCAGCGGGCGTAGGTGGATTTTCCCAGGCAGACGGTCAGCACACTGCGTGGAATACGGAAGTACTCCACGGTACGGGCCAGGGCGAAGGAGTTGGGCGGGATGATGCAGACATCTCCCTTGAAATCCACGAAACTGTCGGCGTCGAACTCCTTGGGATCCACGATGGCGGAGTTGATGTTGGTGAAGATCTTGAACTCGTCGGCGCAGCGGATATCGTAACCGTAGCTGGAGGTGCCGTAGGAGATTACCCGGCCGGCATCGGTATCCCGCACCTGGCGGGACACGAACGGTTCAATCATGTTGTGCTGCTGCGCCATGCGGCGGATCCAGTGATCGGATTTGATGCTCATCTGCTCTCTTTTTCCTCGTAAACTACTTCTCTACCACAATGCTGGGGAATTTGTGACTGAAATCCCTCGGCCGCAGGGAGAGCCGAGCAGCGGTATGGCGTGCCATGTCACGATAGATGGCGCTCACACGGCCTTCAGGATCGGCAACCAGGGTGGGATTGCCGCTGTCGGCCTGCTCGCGGATATGGATATCCAGCGGCAGTGAGCCCAGCAGCGTGACATCGTGCTGTTCAGCCATCTGCTTGCCTCCCCCTTCACCGAAGATATGCTCCTCATGGCCGCACTGCGAACAGATGTGGGTACTCATGTTTTCAACGATGCCAAGCACCGGCACGCTGACCTTCTCGAACATTTTCAGCCCCTTGCGGGCATCCAGCAGCGCGATATCCTGCGGCGTGGTGACGATGACCGCGCCGCTGACCGGTACCTTCTGTGCCAGGGTGAGCTGAACATCGCCGGTGCCGGGGGGCAGGTCGATGATCAGGTAGTCGAGATCCTGCCAGTTGGTGTCGTTGACCAGCTGCTGCAGTGCGCTGGTCACCATCGGGCCGCGCCAGATCATCGGGGTCTCCTCGTCGATCAGGTAGCCGATGGAGATGGTCTGCAAACCGTGGGCGATAACCGGTTCCATCGACTTTCCATCTTTCGACTCAGGCTTTTCCGAGGCGCCCATCATGCGCGGCAGGCTGGGGCCGTAGATATCGGCATCCATGATTCCCACCCTTGCGCCCTCCGCCTGCAGGGCAAGCGCCAGATTGACCGCGGTGGTGGATTTTCCCACACCACCCTTTCCGGAGGCCACCGCAATCACGTTTTTTACCCCCTTGAGTGGCTGCACGCCCTTCTGGACCGCATGGCGGATGATGCGCGTGGCAATCTCCATCTCCAGTCCGGAAACCCCCTCGAGGGCTGCAATCCGCTGCCGCAGCTGCTGCTCCAGCTCCTGCCGGTAACCGGCGGCGGGGAATCCGAGCACTATCTTGATATTTACCTTCCCGTCATCGATGCTGATATCCTTGACACACTTTGCGGAGAGCAGGTCGGTTTCCAGCCAGGGATCGATATATTCGCTGATTGCGGATTCTACTTGTGAACGAGACAGGTCACTCATTAAACTGCTCCAGAATTGTGTAACGGCCGCCTATTATGAGGGAAAAATCCTGCCATGAATATTCTGTTAGCCAATCCGCGCGGTTTTTGCGCCGGAGTTGATCGCGCCATCGAGATTGTGGAGCGCACCCTGGAACGGTTCGGGGCGCCCATCTATGTGCGTCATGAGGTGGTGCACAACCGGTTTGTGGTGGAAGGTTTGCGCGCCAAGGGGGCGCGGTTCGTTCAGGATCTGGATGAGGTGCCGGATGACGCCATCGTAATCTTCAGCGCCCACGGCGTCTCCAAGGCGGTGCAGCAGGAGGCCCGGCGCCGCAATCTCAAGGTGTATGACGCCACCTGTCCGCTGGTGACCCGGGTGCATCTCGAGGTGGAGCGGTATGCCAGGGAGGGACGGGAATGCGTCCTGATCGGACATGCCGGTCACCCCGAGGTGGAGGGAACCATGGGGCAGTACGACAGTGCAACTGGCGGTATCTATCTGGTTGAAGTCCCGGAAGATGTCGAGCGTCTGGAGGTGATCAATCCCGACAATCTTGCCCTGGTGACCCAGACCACACTCTCTCTCGATGACACCCGGCAGGTAATCGATGCGCTGCGAAAGCGTTTTCCGGATATCCTGCAGCCGAAGAAGGATGACATCTGCTACGCCACCCAGAACCGTCAGGACGCGGTCAAGGATCTGGCCCACCGCTGCGATCTGGTGCTGGTAGTCGGCTCACCCAACAGCTCCAACTCCAACCGCCTGCGGGAAGTGGCGGAGCGCAACGGCGCCTCGGCCTACCTGATCGACAACGCGGGGGAGATTCAGCGGGAGTGGCTGGACGGAAAAAGCCGTATCGGCCTTACGGCGGGGGCCTCGGCGCCGGAAATTCTGGTCCAGGAGGTGATAGCGCAGCTGAAGGAGTGGGGAGCGGAGTCGGTGGAGAACTTTGTTACCCGCCCGGAGAAAGTGGTGTTCAAGCTTCCGGAAGGGTTACGGAATCCGGGTTAGAAGCTGAGGTCTCCCGTACAGTCGTAGAGCTCCCTTTCCAGTCTGGTGCACCGCACCTCGTTGACCTGCGCTGCCGGCGGGCCTTGCCACAGCCACTTTTGCAGGGCTTGCAGCGGTTCCGGATCTCCCCAGGCAACCACCTCAACGCTGCCGTCCGGCAGATTGCTTACGCAGCCATGCAGCCCCAGTTCGATTGCCTCCCTCCGGGTTGTGGCGCGGAAAAATACCCCCTGTACGCGCCCCTTGACGACACAGCGGATGCCCAGCGTCATTCCGTATATTTCTGGATGAATTTCTCTATCGCCTTGCCGGTAATCAGGCCGGCTTGCTGTGCAACTACTTTACCCTTGGGAGAGACCAGGTAGGTGGTGGGTAGCCCCGGAATCGGACCCAATACGTTGGGCGAACCCGGCTCAACCATCAGAATCGGGTAGTTAATGGCGTATTTATCTACGAACTTCCGCAGTCGGCTGGTGCTGATCTGCTCATACGCCACCCCCAATACCACAGCTTTGTCATCCTTGTTGCGCTCGTGGAATTCGATCAGATCAGGAATTTCAGCCCGGCAGGGAGGGCACCAGGTGGCCCAGTAGTTCACCACCACCCACTTCCCACGGTAGTCGGACAGCCGGTAGGTTTTGCCGTCAAGACCCGGCAGGCTGAAATCGACCGTCGCCCCCGCAGGGCTGCAGAGAAGCAGCATCGCTGATAGAAATAGAGCTGTTTTTGTCAATGGATTTCTCCTGCAGGCCAGTTAGTCAGTGCTTGCTGTCAGCCGCGTGGGACAGATACAGAGCCAGCCCCACCAGCGCGATGCCGCCGGAGAGCATCAGCAAATCCAGCGGGGTGGAAAATTTCATCCCGATGGCATATTCGAAGAAGCGCACGATCAGGATCATCAGAATAACCTTGGCCAGCCGGTTTTTCAGATCATCCAGACTGTGAATCAGTAACACATTGGATGATTTTTCCGAGTTTTCCGCCAAGTCGATCTTGCTGATGAACAGTTCGTACAGCCCCAGCGCAAAGATCAGCAGCACCGTTGCCAGCAGATAGCCGTCCACAATCTCCACCACATGGGTAATGATAGAGGCGCGCATGGCCATCTTTTCCGCCTTTTCCAGCCCAGGCATGCCGTACTCCACCGCATGGTAGATGGTGTAGAAAGCATCGACCGTGGCGACATAGAACACCGCAAATGCGATGAACAGGCTGGAAACCACCGCGATTAGTACGACAAAGCGGCTGTTCCACAGAAAATTCTCAAAAGCGGTTTCCAATTTTTTCATCATGCGATTTGACAAGTCAGGCTCAGGCCGGGTTCATTTCTCCGGATATTTTTCATTGCGCTGTTTTGTGGATGAGGCATGGCGAGCCTTCAGGGCCATCTCCTTGGCGGCCAGGGCGCTCTGTCTGGCTTTTCGGTAGTTGTTCATTTCGAGCTGCCGGGTTGCCTGCTCCAGCAGACGTTCCGCCTCGCCCAAGCTGATGGGGGCATAGCGTTTTGCATCGGCATCACGAGCGGCCTGTACCGCCTGCCGCGCATCGCTCATCTCCTGTACCGGTGGTGTGCTGGCACAACCCGCACTGATCAGCAACAGTATGATTACGAGATATTTTTTCCCCAATGCAATTAGTGCTTTTTGCATCTCATAGTTTGCCTGTCGTTTTGCATAACCATAGAAAAATCAACGAAAAAGAGTGTCTGTCCGTGCGCTGCAAGCTAACATTGCCCCTATGGACTGTCAAGGTGAACGGTGCTGGTTCCGGTGGTTCTGAAACCCGGTTGCCCGGTTATCGGCGACAGGACGGAAAGAGGGGAACCAGGATAATGCTAAACTAAACTGGTTAGCAAACCTATCGAGGAGAACAGTCATGGCCGATATTCTGGTGCTTTACTACAGCCATCGTGGTGCAACGGCTGATATGGCACGTCATATTGCGCGCGGGGTTGAGGAGGCGCCTGGAATGCAGGCCCGCCTGCGTACCGTGCCTTCGGTTTCAACCGTGTGTGAGGCGGTTGAGGATGATATTCCCGAGTCGGGTCCGCCCTACGTCCAGCAGCAGGATCTGCAGGAGTGTGCCGGCCTTGCCCTGGGTAGCCCGACACGGTTTGGGAATATGGCCGCGGCAATGAAATACTTTCTGGATGGCACCGCTCCGCTATGGCTGTCAGGGGCGCTGGCGGGCAAGCCGGCGGCGGTATTCACCTCTACCTCCAGTATGCACGGGGGGCAGGAGAGTACGCTGCTGTCCATGATGCTGCCGCTGCTGCACCATGGCATGCTGATTGTGGGACTGCCATACAGCGAGACCGATCTGCTTCATACCCGAAGTGGTGGCACGCCCTATGGTGCCAGCCATCTGGCGGGTGTTGACAGTGATCTTCCCCTGAGTGACGAGGAACAACGTTTGTGCCTGGCGCTGGGTCGGCGGCTGGCGGAAACGGCACATGCGCTGTTGAGCTAGTACTCTTTCAAGGTAATAAATTAGGATTCAGCGTTCCTGTGGTGCTTCGCGGCAAGGCGCAGTGCGCAGGCAATGGCCGTCTCCCTTGCCAAGCGCTGCAACGCCGCTGCGAAGCACCACAGGAGCGCCCGA
>JAJRUX010000119.1 GCA_024277575.1 Gammaproteobacteria bacterium
GCTGCTGCCATACACTTTTAAATACCAATCTCTGATTTCAAACCCACATCAACTGAGGGTTCTTGTATAAGCCCTGACCAGCCCTGCTCAACCGAATCATCAATACGGGAGCGTGCACTGTGGGATCGCTCATAGATGGGCCGAGCGAAAAAAAGCCCTCCGGAGTTGCGCGTCAACAATTTGGACTGTTTACCCCCAGCTCCGACCCCGGCTGCCGAAAAAATCTCTATCACAAAATCCCCCAACGTAAGAAAACCACGTCTGCAACTTTGCGAAAATATCGGTTCAACCCAATCCGGATCTGGATATATAACCACGTCCAGCCTGTTTCCAGGCAACTCCAACTTGTTGCTCCGAACAATCCGGAGTAACAGTGAAAAACCGTGTCATCCTTTACAACATTAATCCATCATACCTGACGGTAAGCGGTAAATTATAACAGCTTACATTAACTGCATCAATTACATAATAAACTGATATCATTAGCCAATGGCTACAAATACCACCACATCTCCTCCCCATGCCCGGCAGATAGAAATAAATGATGACAACGAAGGTCAACGCATCGACAACTTTCTTGTTACCAAACTCAAGGGCGTGCCAAAAAGTCGAATATATCGCATCCTGCGTAAAGGTGAGGTGCGGGTCAATAAAGGGCGGGTCAAACCGGCTTATCGCCTTCAATCAGGAGATATCGTACGTATTCCACCAGTACGTGTTGCCGTGCCGGGAGCCTCACAAAAACAACTGCTCCCAGGGCTGGTAAAACGTTTGCACGAAGCTATTTTGTATGAAGATTCAAACCTGTTGATCATCAACAAGCCGCCAGGGATAGCCGTACACGGTGGTAGTGGTGTGAATCAGGGAGTCATTGAGACACTGAGAGCCGCGCAGTTAGAAGCTCGTTTTCTCGAGCTGGTTCACCGGCTGGATCGGGACACTTCCGGCTGCCTGATCATCGCCAAAAAGCGCAGCATACTGCGCACCCTGCATGAACTGCTGCGCAGTGATGGTGTCGATAAACGCTATCTGGCGCTAGTTGAAGGAAAATGGCAGGGAGGCAAACAGCGGGTGGAGGCGCCGTTGCGTAAAAATCAACTCACCTCTGGTGAACGAATCGTCCGGGTTGATCCACAAGGCAAACCGGCCATAACCCTGTTCAAACCGATACACCAGTACCAGCAAGCCACTCTTGTTGAGGTCAAGCTGATCACTGGCCGTACCCACCAGGTAAGGGTTCATGCGGCACATATTGGTCATCCAATAGCCGGTGATGAAAAGTATGGTAATCCAGCATTCAACAAACTGATGCGGACACAGGGTTTATCAAGGCTTTTTTTACATGCCCGATCGCTGAATTTCAAACTGGCTCCGGATGCTGCTCCCATCCAGGTATCGGCACCGCTACAGAACAAACTGCAGGCGCTTCTGGATCGACTTGAGGATTGAACCACAACATGAAATATCAACTATTAATATTTGACTGGGATGGCACATTGATGGACTCTGAGGCTCGAATTATCGCCTGCATGGAGGCAGCCAGCCATGATCTGGAACTGCCAAATCCCGGCAAGGCCACCATTCGCAACATCATCGGACTGGGTCTGGAGGAAGCGGTTCAAACCCTGTTTCCCGGCCGTAATCCGGCTGTACAGCAACGGATCGTCGATCGCTATCGCCACCATTTTCTGACCGCAGACTCCACACCATCACCGCTATTCTCCGGCGTGGTACCGATGCTGCATGATCTGAAACAGCGCGGTTACTGGCTGGCTGTAGCTACGGGCAAGGGCCGTACGGGATTGCAAAAGGTACTTGGCGATACCGAACTGGAACAGATGTTTCTGGCGACCCGTTGTGCCGGTGATACCGCATCCAAACCAAACCCGCAGATGCTGTTTGAGCTTCTCGATGAACTGGGTGTCGAGGCTGATCAGGCTTTGATGATCGGCGATACCGAATATGATCTGCAAATGGCACAAAATGCCAATATGCAGGCCCTTGCTGTAAGCTATGGAGTGCATGAGCAGGAACGCTTGTTACAATACGATCCTGTCGGCTGCGTTGACAGCATTTCCGAATTGCATAGCTGGTTCTGACTTTTATGTATCTGATACCTGTACCTGAATACAGGATTTCAGATCTGTGACCCGATAAGGTAGATAGTGATGGAACAATCAAAACAACCCCAGCCGCCTGCGTCAGAGAACACTCCGCAAAGCTGGGAACGGGACATCATCAACCGCTTGGCTTTTGCCAGTCTTAACGAGCAGCGCCGGACTCGCCGCTGGGGCATCTTTTTCAAGATACTGGGTTTTGGCTACCTGTTTTTACTGTTATTTCTGTTGTTCTCAGGCGAGTGGGGAGAGCTGGAAAGCAGCGTTGGCAAACATACGGCCCTCATTGAAGTTCAAGGTGTCATTGATGAAAATGCACAAGCCAATGCAGACAGCATCATTACCGCCTTGCGAGCAGCCTTCAGAAGTGAAAATACAGCCGCTGTAATCATGCGCATCAACAGCCCGGGAGGTAGCCCAGTCCAGGCCGGCTATGTGTATGACGAAATCCGGCGCCTGCGTCAGCAGCACCCCGGCATACCACTGTATGCTGTGATAAGCGATATGGGAGCCTCCGGGGGATATTACATCGCTGCTGCCGCAGACAGTATCTATGCGGATAAAGCCAGCATCGTCGGTTCCATCGGAGTCACCATGAGTCCCTTCAGCATGTCATCCTTTGGTTTTACCGAGGCAATGAAAAAACTGGGTATCCAGCGGCGGCTGCTGACCTCTGGAGAAAGCAAAAGTCTGCTGGATCCGTTTTCACCTCTTAAGCCCACTGAGACTAAGCACATCAAGAAAATGCTCGATAACATCCACAACCAGTTTATCAATGCCGTGCGCACCGGAAGAGGTGACCGTCTTCAAAATGATCCGGCAATATTCAGCGGCCTGATCTGGACTGGTGAGGAAGGAGTAGCCTTGGGACTGGTCGATGCCCTTGGCAGCACCAGTTATGTCGCCCGCGAAGTTATTGGGGTTGAAGAGATCGTCGACTATACCTTGCGCCCGAACTATCTCGATCGATTTGCCGAACGTCTGGGAGTAGCATTAGGCAAGGGAATAATCTCTGTGGTAAACTTGCCTCATTAGCTGGTCAATAACAGATGGTTGACCAGCACAGAAATATTATGTATGCTTATATAAGAATTTAAACATCCAAAAGTTTCTAAAGCCCTGTGCCCCTTCCTCATCCCCCCCTACCTGATTGGATGCACGGGGCTTTTTTTTATCTGTTGATCCAGGAGTCTGTCGGATTTGGGAATAACCTACTGCGCTGATGGGAGAGCGGCCAAAATATCCCCGGTTTTTCGTTAAACAGACCCACTATTCGCCTCAAAACCGGAAACATTTTGACCCGCTCTCCCACCCGCTCGCTACGATTACCCAAACCCGACAGACTCCTGGGGATTGTTTCCCATCTGGCAGCATTGCGGTTCGTTGCAGCAGAACAGCTATTCTGATTCTGCCTCACCGCATCTTTTCAAGATAATAACCGCCTCGGAATCACGCCCACTAAAGTAATTGGGCTGCCCCTGAACTTCATCTCGATGCTTCCGAGAAATATCAGATATCAGAAAGTATCGTATTCTCGTGGCCGATTAACCGATTTCGAAAACACAGTTGCTGTTAATGCAATTGAGGAACTATGGATATCCGCAGCTTCAAAGCAAAAAAAAGCGCTGGCATAGCCAACGCTTTTTTTCTCATCAAACAGCCGGTTGAGCATCTGCCAACCAGAATTTATCGAATCACAGGAGGAGCACTTCTTCAGCCTGAAGGCCTTTTTGCCCCTGGGTAACAGAAAACTCTACCTGCTGGCCTTCTTCCAAGGTACGGTAACCATCGCCTTTGATAGCCCGAAAATGAACAAAAACATCATCTCCCTGCTCTCGCTGAATAAACCCATACCCCTTGGAGTTGTTAAACCACTTTACCGTACCTGTTTCACGTTCTGACATAATCAAATCTCTCTATAAACATAATCAAACACCCCTGCGCACGATTAAGCAATACGCGGGAGTGCTTTCATTGTAGCCGATTTTTCAGTTCAGGTAAGTCTTTTGGGCTAAATAAGCCAAAAATTTCATGCCTCCCCATGAACATAACTCAGTTCTTGATTGCGCTCGTTCTGTCCATCCAAAATTGAACCTTCACCAGATATCTCTATCTGATATTGAGCAAGCCCGAATCAATAACGCCAAACAGGAAGGGATGGTATGATCCGGCCTTGCCTGGCTCCTGCAACTGTTGCACTTGGAACTCATTCGTTCACTTTCCGGATGATTTTCATGCGCTCGCATGAAAGCATACTGCCAAACCAAAAGATAACAAACAGGAATTAATCAAATGAAATATATTGTTTTTTTTGTCGCCTTACTTGCCACAACGACCTCCTTTGCCGAACTTCCTGCAGGCCACCCTTCGATACCGGATATGAAGCAAAACGATCAAACCAACTCAACAACACCACTACCCAATGAAGGTCGTGTAGTACGCACAATTCAGAGTAGCGGTTACACCTATATTGAAGTGGATAAAAACGGTTCTAAAGAGTGGCTGGCCGCCCCCGAGATGAAATTGGAAAAAGGCACACATATCCGTTATTCGAAGGGCCTGGTAATGAAGGATTTTTATAGCAAATCACTGAAAAAAAGGTTCGACAAAATACTATTTGTGGGGAATGTTAAAGCAGTTGGGGATTAAAGGTAATGTATCCAGTTGTCAGGGGACAGGACGCGGAAGTGAACCTTGCCGGGAAACCACACCTCGAAAAACGCCTTATCCCCTGATAATTTCCCTTTATTTATTGTGACACTTGAGACACAAAGCGCTGCCTGAATTGTCCACTCGCAAGAATGTCGCGTTGGTGCTCTCATGTGGATCATGGCAGGAAGCGCACTGCACATAACCGTTGAACAGTCTTACACCAGTCAACCCGGAAGGGTCGTTCAGTGAACTGTCTGCCGCATACAGTGCCGCATCATAGCGGAAGTTAACCGGATGATCATCAGTCAGATCGGCGCCGATATTGGAGGTTCCGGCCGGCATCACTCCACCTGCGCCGGTTCCCGTCATAGTCGGATTACCACCCGTAGCATTTGAGGGATTGTTAAGAGAATTAATCGCAATAGTGCCATCATGACAGGAAAGACACAGGTTGCTGACTGCCGCTGTGGCTGCATTTGTCCCCCCCAGGTCTGAAATACTCGAAGCACCGTCGAAAGTGGGGCTGGTATATACACCATAGCTGGCCGTTGCAGATAAGTCATGGTTCCACAAAGGAATATTATCATTTTTTATCGCTTGGTGCGGAGTATGGCAAAAAATGCAAATCTCCGTTTCATCGGTAGATTTCACAGTACCGGTTCCGCTCATCGAGAGATTATGCTTGGTAGCGGCAATACTGGCATCCACTGTACTTACAGGAGCCAACACCCCTGCAAGAAGCACCATACCCAGACCCGAAGATAATGATTTTAGACAGTTTTTCATAGCTACACTCCTCCCCCCTGTTGGTATAATCCCAGGGATTAATATTAGCAACAACTTAAATAAAAATGCTTTCCAAACACGCCTTTAGCTATGTTATCGGCTGTTTCTTCTTTAGTATTAATCTGTCGTACTTTCTCTTTGCGATATTTTTACTTTTGATTCTTATTCTTCGTAATAATGAAGCATGTGCTCTCTACTGAAACAGATATTGCCCATGGATACTGTTGCGCACCATCAACAAACCGTAAGTGGTAAACATCATCATGATAAAAGGGAACAAACCGAAAAGAATGCGATTGTTCGTTGCTCGCCATGCAGGCTTGAGCCGCAGATGTAACACAAAACCGTAAACCAGAGCCGTCGCCAGTGCCCAGCTCTCAATCGGATCCCAGCCCCAAAAACGTCCCCACGACAAGTTGGCCCAATAAGAACCAGCAGCAATCATTGCACACCAAAGGAAGAATGCCCAGGCCAGCAACCGGCCCCTCAATCCGGCGTGGATTCGAGAGGGTATCAGTATTGCAGCAGCAGCCAAGGTAGCTGCCCCTATAGCCACACTATTCAGTGATGCATGGATTATCAACCAGTTAGTTCTTAAAGCTGGAGTCCAGGGGAAACTGCCTTGGTTATAGTACAACGCAGCCACCATACCGATCGCAGCTACCGGCAGCACGAATATCCCTGAACTGCGCAATGTCGGTACCCGCCATTGGGCCAACAGATAAATGCCAATTACCGCCAGAGAGTCAACGCTGATATTCTCATATCTGGTTACTATTGGCAGGCGCCCAAATTCCGCCCAGCGCTGCTGCAGAATAAACAGATGCAAACCAAAGCCGATCAGCACCAACACTATAGCCACACTATTTATCTTTTGCCCACGCCCGAACATCCTTCCCACCAATAACATGGCTGCCAAGAGATAAAAAACAGCAATACCAACCTGAAGTATTGTTAGATTCTGCATCGGATCTTACTTGAACAGCCGTATCATTGTCTCAGCTTGCTGGAGAGCTGCTGCAGGACAGACCAACGTTTCCACTGCTCATCGAACACCCAGTCTCCAGGCATGGTCCATGCCCGTACCATCCAGGCATCTCCATCCCTTGTTACTTCAATGCGGCGCGGATGAATCAGTAGATGTAACAGAAATCCCAGCAACGTTATAATAAATCCTGTAAATACAATATATTTCGGGTAATCAGAGGCAAGATAAAAACCCAGCCATGGCACAACCCCTTTAAACAGGAGGCGATAGGAACCCAAATCCGCCATGGAACCTGGCTCAAGTTCCCCCTCAAAGATAATGTCAACACCGTGTTTTACAGCAAGGGCCAACAATGGGGGTCGGCCGCCCTTCAAGGTCATCTTGTAAAAGAGAGGCGTATCATCAAGTTCGATCAGAATATCCCTTTTCACCGTCCATGAGCCATTCCAGTTCCACTCATTAAGGGGGACGTTGAAATGGATGAACATTTGCCGTCTGGTACCATCCTTTCTCAACCGTTCAAATACAGCGCTATAGCC
>JAJRUX010000120.1 GCA_024277575.1 Gammaproteobacteria bacterium
CTGTCAGCGTCCATGGCCGCGTTGCGCCTCTTGGCAAGGACTAAGGCCATTCCCTGTGAGGCGCGCCTTGCCCTGAACGCTGACAGACCAACTGAATCCTGATTTATTACCTTGAAAGAGTACTAGTGGTTGATGCCCTCTGGATGGTGAAAATTGCAGTATTCGATTAGCTATAGCGGCTATCGGAAGAGATGTAACCGGTTCGCAAAAAAACAGGGCTATGACTGACGGGAAATGACGATACCGCACCGCCGGCATTCAACTTTTTCAATGCCGCCACCAGAACCAAAATCGAAACTCTTGTCGATTACCCGAAAATCATGAAACCCTAACCAACATAGTACAGGGCCGACTAGCGGTAGCTTTGACATGTTATGAGATCCCTTCATACAGGCACATATTGCCCCATCTCTCTTTGAGTTGGTAACTGTCAGTATAGACCCTTTAGAACCAGCAACCTCCTCCGTGTAGAAATCTTCGGGATGAGCCAAGAGCACCATCTATGTATCCAGCATCGGAGACATCCGATAATTTTAGGCATGCCAGACGATTATAAACGCTGTATGATTTGCGCTTTATACAGAACCGGTTAAATCCTATTGCCATGCAGAATTACCAAGCTGAATTTCTTGAATTTGCCATCGAAAGCAATGTGTTGTGCTTTGGTGAGTTTACCCTCAAATCAGGACGGGTGAGCCCCTATTTTTTCAACAGTGGCCTGTTTAACAGCGGAGCGAAACTTGCCCGGCTGGGGAAGTTTTATGCGCAGGCGATTGTGGCGTCCGGGATTCAGTTTGACATGTTGTTCGGCCCCGCCTACAAGGGAATTCCGCTGGCGGCAGCTACCGCTATCGCCTTGGCCGAGCGGCATGGGCTCGATCTACCCTATGCGTTCAACCGCAAGGAGGCCAAGGATCACGGTGAAGGTGGCAATATTGTCGGGGCCCCCTTGCAAGGGAGGGTGTTGATAATCGATGACGTGATCTCAGCTGGCACTTCGGTACGGGAATCTACTGATATCATTCAGGCATCAGGGGCACAGCTGGCCGGGGTGGTCATTTCCCTGGATCGCCAGGAGCGGGGCGAGGGAGAAAATTCAGCTATTCAGGAGGTGGAGCAGGAGCTGGGCGTTCCGGTTGCCAGCATCGCCAATCTGGATGCGCTGCTCGGCTATCTGTCCAAACAGCCGGAACTGAAGGAGTGGCGGGAAAAGGTGGCCGCCTATCGAAAACGGTATGGCGTTGTTCAGTAGATTTTTCAGGGGCTACTCAATATTTCAGGCTGTTGAACGCAGTCCCTCGATATCTGCCGAACCCGTTCCCGCCACCAGCAGAGCGGTCATCGCCGTTACGGTCAGGGGGCGGCTCAGGTAGTAACCCTGAATCTCGTTACAACCGTTGGAGCGCAGGTGCTGCAGCTGCGCCCTGCTCTCCACCCCTTCTGCCACCACTCTCAGCTTCATGCTGTGTGCCAGCGTGATCACTGCAGATGCAATCACGCCATTGGTCGTACCTGCATGGATATCCTGAACAAAAGATTTATCAATTTTCAGACCATCAACAGGAAAATATTTCAGGCGGCTCAATGAAGAGTAGCCAGTACCAAAATCATCGATCGCCAGGCGCACACCCAGAGATTTAAGTGCGTTCAGGGTATCTGTGACACTGTCCAGATCGCTGACCAGCAGGCTTTCGGTGATCTCGAATTCCAGATCACCCGGTTCCATGCCGGTCTCTTTCAGTACGCGGGCAGTGCTCTCAACCAAACCGGGATCGGTAAGCTGGCGCGGAGAGAGATTTACCGCCATACGCAAACGAGGCAAACCGTCATTGCGCCACCTTACCGCCTGGGAGCAGACGGTATGAATCACGTATTTGCCCAGTTCCGAAATGAGACCAGTCTCCTCTGCAATAGGCAGAAAGGTATCGGGCTCCAACAGCCCTTCGTCGGGATGACGCCAGCGCAGCAGTGCTTCGACAGCAGCAATCGAACCGCTCTCCAAATCATAGATGGGCTGGTAGTGGATCTCCATCTCTCCCCGCTTGTGGACATAGCGCAGCCGCCGCTCGAGGTCCAGCCGGGTCAGTGCCTGCTGATTCATCTCCCGCGAATAATACTGGATGTAACCGCGCCCCTTCTCCTTGGCACGATACATGGCCGCGTCTGCATTCTTGAGCAGATCTTCCACTGTCTCGCCGTCCCGTGGATAGACGCTTATACCAATGCTGGCAGTGACAAAGTAGCTGCGACCATCAATCTCAACCGGTAGATCCAGTGCATCACAAATCTTTCGGGCCACCACGCTGATCTGCCGGGTATTTTCGATATGATCCAGCACCACCACAAACTCGTCACCACCTTGGCGGGCAACCAGATCCTCACCCCGATGGCACTCCTGCAAACGTTTTGCCACTGCAGCCAGAGCCTGGTCCCCCGCCGCATGTCCCAGTCCGTCATTGACGCTCTTGAAGTTATCCAGATCAACAAACAGGACGCCGATGTTCTGCCCGCTGCGGTGCGCATAGGAGAGCGCCCGATGCAGGTGATCCTGCAGCATACTCCGGTTGGGCAGGTCGGTAAGCGCATCATGGGTTGCCTGGTAGCTAAGCAGTGCGGCCGCCTGGCGCAGATTGCTGACATCGCTCATGGTGATCACGCCGCCCACCACTTTTCCGCTGTGATCGTGAATCGGAGCTGCCGTGCCGTGAATATCACAGTGTGTTCCGTCCCGGGTGACAATCTTGGTATTATCGGGAAATGAAGCAACAGCACTCCCACCCCGCAACGCCGAAAGCAACAGGTTTCCAGCCTCCATCTCCAGTTCGTTCAACAGCCTGACTACCGACTCAACCGGCTTTTTTCTCGCATCACTGCTATCCCATCCGGTCAGCTTTTCGGCAGAGGGATTCATGAAATCAATATGTCCTTCGCTGTCCGTGGTGATTACCGCATCGCCTATGGATTGCAGAGTCACCTCTGCCCGCTCCTTCTCCTGGAACAGTTGACTGAACATCACGTGCATTCGCCGCCAGCTCCACAATGGATAACTGAGGGCGATGGAGAATGCAGCGGCCATTGGCGGAAACCAGATATTTGCAGTGGCAAGCAGACTGATACTCAATCCCAACACCAGCATCAGCTGGGCCACGGCAAGCGGCAACGCCCATCTCGGACCAACCAAGCGGTACATCAGATACACAGGCGCCACCAGCAGCAGGGTCAACAGGATTTGCCAAGGCTTGAAGAGCGGCTCAATCGTCACGCCGCGCAGCAACGCATCGGCAGTGTGGGCCAGAATCTCCACTCCCGGCATGGCGCGCCGGGCACCATCTCCCAACGGGGTTGCATACCGCTCCCCCAGACCACCCGCTGTCGCTCCAATGAGTACATATTTGCCAGCAAACAGCTTTTTGAGCTGCGCCTCACCGGCATAGAGCACATCGACATAGGAGAAGGTCGGAATAAAATCCGGCTGGCTGGAGAACGGAATCATAAACATGTGGTCACGCACCCAGGCGGTGGATGATCCGGTGCCAACAGTATCGTTGTTGATACCGGGCAGTTGACCCGGATCATGATTTCCAGCGGTGAGCAGCGCCAACGCCAGATTCGGCCTGTTTGCACTGCCTATGCCCGCCTGAAGGAAGGTGCGTCGCACCTTGCCATCCTGATCCAGCTCAATACCGATATGTCCCAACGCTGCTGCGCTGCGACTAAGGTTGGTCAATGGCGCTGTTTCGTGCAGCAGGCCGTCAATTTCCGTTTGTTCCGGAATTACCGGAAGCACAACATGGCCATTTTTCCGCAGCGCCTGCGCCAACCTCTCATCACCACCTGGTTCAACCCTGTCCGGCTCGGCTAGTATCAGATCGAGGGCGATGGCTCTGGTTCCCGCTGCGGTCAGTTTGTCAATCAGCTGGGCGTGTTGCGCCCGTGACCAGGGCCACCGTCCCAACTGCGCCAGACTGCGATCGTCGATGGCAATAACCACCACATCATCGGAAGAGGGACGCTCAACCGTCTGCAGAAAGTAGTCGTATGCCAGATAGTCCAGGTTCGCCAGCCACCCGGACTGGAGCAGCCCGAGGGCGATCACGATGGTGCCCAGCGACAGGGCGAGATATTTTCTGACCGGTACTACCTTTTGCCAGTACCGCGCTTTCACAGGATGAGCACCAAACCCACTATCCCTA
>JAJRUX010000121.1 GCA_024277575.1 Gammaproteobacteria bacterium
TCTTCGGGGCGAGAGCATTCCGGGCAAAAGGGAGGTCGGGCAGTTTGTGTTCCACTTTGTATCTCCTTCATCTGCTTTGTATTAAACAACTATTATAGACCAGACATCATGAATTGACCTGTCCAACCTCTTGGCATAACCCACGTCTTCGAGGTTGGGCAGGTCAATTCATGATGTTTGGTACTCCGTCAAGGTAGTATTAGGAGTCTGTCGGATTTGGGAATAATCTGCTGCGCTGATGGGATAACTGCCAAAATATCCCCGGTTTTTCGTTGAATAGTCCCACTATTTGCCTCAAAATCGGGAACATTTTGACTCACTCTCCCACCAGCTCGCTACGATTACCCAAACCCGACAGACTCCTGGCCGGGACCAAACAGCGCCAGCAATTCCGCTGCTTCATTTCGTTGCTGCCCGTTACAACTGATAAAACGCCGTACCTTGAAGTGGGTTAGCCTGGCACGGTGATATATATCGCGGGTAAAGCGGGTGTCATGGTTGGAGATCAATACCGCTATACCCCGTTGTGCGGCCTGCTCAGCTGTTCGGGCCAGTGCTTCCTGTTCGCCGAGATCAAAATCGTTGCTGCTGTAGCTGGTGAAGTGGGCTGTGGCGTTGAGAGGGACATAGGGTGGATCGGCGTAGATGACGCTGCCGTTCTCTGCCTGTGACACCGTTTGCCGAAAATCCTGACAGACAAATTCCGCCTGCTGGGCCTTGATATGAAAATGTTGCATCTCCCGTGCCGGGAAGTAGGGCCGTTTGTAGCGGCCGAAGGGGACATTGAACTGGTGGGACTTGTTGTAGCGGCACAGGCCGTTGTAGCAGTGGCGATTCAGATAGATAAACAGTGCAGCTTTTTTCCTGCGGTTGGTGGTGGTATTGAACTGGTGACGTAGCTGGTAGAAGCGCTGTTCGTTGTTGTTCTGCGAAGTAAAAAGCTTTTCTGCATAGTTGATGAAGGAATCTCCTTCCCGTTGCAGTATCTTGAACAGCCGGATCAGATCGGGGTTGGTGTCGCTGATCAGGTAGTGGGGGTAATCGGTATTGAGAAAAACAGCGCAGGAGCCGGCGAAAGGTTCTACCAGGCAGTCTCCTGCCGGCAGTTCCGGCAGGATATGTTTCAGAACGCGGTATTTGTTACCCGCCCATTTCAGAAAGGGGCGGGTAAAACGGGGCTGATCCGGCTCACTCACAGCGATTTGATAAAAACCCTGGAGTTGCGCTGGTAGTTGTACATTGCCTGGCGGGTGACGGGCAGGTCACCGATTTCCGCCGTCTGATAGCCCCGTTCCCGGAACCAGTGCGGGGTGTGGGTGGTGAGTACGAACAGACGTTCGATGCCCTGTTGTCTGGCCTGCTGCTCGATAAACTCCAGCAACCGGCCACCGCGCTGCTCTCCCCGGTAGTCGGGATGAACCGCCAGCCCCGCCAGTTCGGCAACCTTTTCTCCGGGGAACGGGTGCAGGGCGGCGCAGGCGATGATTGCCCCGTCACGCTCAACCACGCTGAAGTGGTCAATCTCCATCTCCAGCCACTCGCGGGAACGGTGTACCAGGATGCCGGCCTGCTCCAGCGGTGTAATCAGCTCCAGGATGCCACCCACATCCTCTATTGAGGCGGGACGGATCCCCTCGAAGCGTTCCGTTGCCACCAGGGTGCCGGTGCCGTCGCGGGTGAACAGCTCCTGCAGCAGTGCGCCATCCACCCGGCTGTCAAGCAGGTGGGCACGGTGTACTCCGCCACGGCAGGCGCCGATGGCACTGGCCAGCGGATCGGCAACAACAGCGGGGATGTCATCACGATCAGCCAGTTGTTGCTCCGCCTCGGTCACGGTGAGTTCGCGCACCAGCTCCCCCCGGGTGTCGTACAGGCCAGGAGCCTCGATCAGGTAGATCAGCTTTTCCGCCGCCACTGCCTGCCCTGCCGAGCAGGCTACCTGTTCGGCATGCAGATTGAATATTTCGCCTGTGGGAGAGTAACCCAGCGGCGGCAGCAGCACGATATTGCCGCTATCCAGCTGGGCTGAAATGGCCGCTGTGTCGATACGGCGTACCTCGCCGGTATGGTGATAGTCGATACCATCACGAACACCCAGCGGCTGCGCTGTAATATGGTTTCCGGAGCTGATGCGAATATCGGCCCCGGCCATGGGTGAGTTTGGCAGGGCCATTGAGAACAGCGCCTCGATCTCCAGCCGCAGGCTGCCAACTGCCTGTTTGATGCACTCCAGTGCGCTGCTATCGGTGATCCGCAGGCCCTGGTGATAGCGGCTGTCGATGTTCTGCCTGTTGAGTGTACGTTCGATCCGGGAGCGCGCCCCATACACCAGCACCAGCCGCACGCCGAGACTGTTAAGCAGTGCAAGGTCATGCACCATATGGGGGAAACCCTCTCCCTCGATGGCGTCCCCACTGAAGGAGATGACAAACGTCCTGTTACGGAATGCATTGATATAAGGTGCAGAATTGCGGAACCAGTGGATAAAGGATGGATTGTCAGATGGCATGTTTTACCCTGGATTCTGCAGTTGACCGCGGGAGATGGGTTATAATTATCCTTTTAA
>JAJRUX010000122.1 GCA_024277575.1 Gammaproteobacteria bacterium
GAAGGGTTGGCCTGTCAGCGTCCATGGCCGCGTTGCGCCTCTTGGCAAGGACTAAGGCCATTCCCTGTGAGGCGCGCCTTGCCCTGAACGCTGACAGACCAACTGAATCCTAATTTATTACCTTGAAAGAGTACTAGGGGATTTGGGAATAATCTACTGCGCTGATGGGAGAGCGGCCAAAATGTCCCCGGTTTTTCGTTAAATAGATCCACTATTCGCCTCAAAACCGGAAACATTTTGGCTCGCTCTCCCACCAGCTCGCTACGATTACCCAAACCCGACAGACTCCTGGGAGGAGGGTTACTCCGGTTCCCCGAACCGTCCCAGAATCAGTTTTTCCAGTTGCTCCAGTGCCTGGTTTTCATCGGGGCCGTCAATGCTGATGGTTATGGTGGTGCCGCGAGCGGCGGCCAGCATCATGAGACCCATGATGCTTTTCCCATTCACGCAGCGGTGATTTGCCGTCAGTTGAATCTCGGCATCAAAGTCATTGGCCAGATTGACGAATTTTACTGCTGCCCGGGCGTGCAGGCCCAGTTTGTTGACAATGGTGATCTGTTTGTTGATCAATGCGGTGCTACTCCGTCAGGATGACAAGCCGCAGGCAGCATGAACCCGGCAATAATACTATCTGGAACTGCTCCAGATGATTCCATCATGTCCGCCACTGGTTGCTTTTTGAGCCAGTTCTGCCAGTCCCAGATGTGAGTAGTTGAGTACCCGGATAAGCATTGGTAGATTGATACCTGTTACAAGCATAATGTGAGGGTGATCCAGCAGTGAAGTTGCAATATTGCTGGGTGTAGAGCCGAACATGTCGGTAAGAATGAGCACCCCGTCACCCTGATCCAGCTCTCTGGTCAGTTCGCGGGCATGCTCTGTTATCTGTTCGGGATTCGAGTTCAGCGTGACGGCCACGGTTCGGGTTTGTAGCGGATATCCTCCTATCATGGTGATGGCGGTGTCAAGTAGTGCTTCGCCGATCTGGTTATGGGTAATAATGAGTAATCCGATACTCATGACAGCTCCCGGTGGCGGACCTGTACGTTGACCCGGATCCGTTGGAAGTGTCTGGCAAGTCGCTCCGCCAGATAGACGGAGCGGTGCTGTCCGCCGGTACAACCGATAGCGATGGTCATGTAGGCACGATTATCTGCTTCGAAATGGGGAATCCAGCTGTTCATGAATTCGCACAGATGATCGCTCATCTGATTTACCAGCGGTTCTGCCTCAAGAAATTCGATGACCGGTTGATCACGCCCGCTGAAGGGGCGCAGGTTAAGCTGCCAGTGAGGATTGGGAAGACAGCGGACGTCAAAAACAAAATCGGCATCAGTCGGGATTCCGTTTTTGAAACCAAAGGATTCAAACAGAATCGACATGGTCCCGGGGTGTAAATCCTGTAGACGATCCACGATCAAGTCGCGCAGCTGGTGTACGTTGGTACGGCTTGTCTCAATACGCAGATCTGCGTTGGCTGCAATGGGTTCCAGCAAAATCCCTTCACGCTTGATAGCATCGGCGAGAGGTACTGTCTTGGATGTTAACGGGTGTATACGCCGGGTCTCGCTGAACCGTTTGAGCAGAGTGTCTTCATCGGCGGTGAGAAAAAAAGTTTCACACTCAACCCCTTTCTCCTTGAGTGTGGCGATAATATCCGGGAATGAATCCAGATCTCCGGTCAGGTTGCGGGCATCAATGCCAATCGCGGCTTTGTCGACCCGGGACTGATTATTAATGAGCACCCGTTCAGCAAATGCAGGTAACAGGGAAACGGGCAGGTTGTCGAGACAGTAGTAACCGAGATCTTCCAGAACATTCAGCGCAACGCTTTTTCCTGAACCGGACATACCACTGATAATCAGTAGTTTCATCTGTCTCCCCCTAAAAAGAACTGCTGACGGCTGATAAAATCTTCAGCAGCATTATAGCCAGCTGCGCGAAGAATGTGATTGCGAACAGCGCTTTCCACCATTATCGCCATATTGTATTCTCGTGTGACAGGGAGTTTTACTACCGGAATCCCTATACCGAGAATAGCCCGGTGCTGCAGGCTTCCTTTCAGGCGTTCATCTTCCATCAACGCAAATTGTGTTGCAGGTACCAAGGAGATCAGCAGTTGAAGCTGACTGGATTTTCTTACTGCATCTGCGCCAAACATGGCAGGGATATTTAACACCCCCAGACCAAAAACTTCAATGAAATCCTGCAATGGTGCAGGACAGATTCCACTGACAGTTGTGGAAGAACAACAGTAAAACTCGGGTGCATCATCAGCAATCAGCTTGTGCCCGCGGTTTATCAGTTCCAGCGCCAGGGCGCTTTTCCCGATCCCGCTGGGTCCTTCAAGAAGTACACCCCGATCCAGTACCTCAATAAACACGCCATGGAGTGTTTCTGTTTGGGCAGACATATGTAATCCGGCTTTATTGATCCAGCGTCTGGCGGCTGAACGCGATGTTTCTGGCTGCCGGGTTAATTGTCTTCCCCGGCAGAAGTATGCCCGGACGGCCGCCAATGTATCAACTGCTGATAGAGCTCCTTGCTGGAGGATGCTTTGCGAAGTAGCTTGCAAAACTCATCATTACGGAACATCTCAGCCAGAGTAGCCAATATCTGAAGATGTTCGTCGGTAGAGTGTTCCGGAACGACCAGTGCACACAGCAGATCGACCGGCTGGTGGTCATTGCTGTCAAAATCGATACCTTCGCGCAGCTGAATAAAAGCACAGAGTGTCTGGTCCAAGTCTTTCACTCTTCCATGGGGCAGGGCAACTCCTCTGCCCAGACCGGTACTGCTGAGTCGTTCACGGGCAAGCAGGCTATCAAAAATATCGGAACTGGAAATGCCTTCCTGATTTTCGGCAAGTTTGGTGCTTAACAGTTCCAAGGCGCGTTTTTTGCTGGCAGCATCGGCTTGGGCGTAAACGTGCTCAGGAGTCAATATTTCCGAAATTTTCATTGGATTGTCAGCAGCTGTTTGTTTTATAGCTGTTACTTACTGCTATGGGTGGTGGCTGGTGATTTTTTCCTTGTGTTTTTTGAGTTGGCGGTGAAGTTTGTCACTCAATGCATCAATGGCCGCATACATATTTTCATCTTCGGCATTGGCAAACAGATCGGCGCCGTTGACATGCATGGTTGCCTCGGCCATCTGTCGGTTTTTCTCTACGCCGAGTACCACATGGACGTTCCCGACCTTATCGTAATAACGTTCCAGCTTGCCCAGTTTTTCTTCGACATAGGCGCGCAGCGCATCGGTAAGATCTACATGATGTCCGGTCAGATTCAGTTGCATGATGATTGCTCCAAAAGAAAAGGCAGAAAGGTTTATGCCAACCGTTTACGTTCGTTGGATGGCGGAATGTTCATTACTTCACGATATTTGGCTACGGTTCTTCGGGCGACTTTGATTCCCTGTTCAGAAAGAATTTCGGCAATCTTGCTGTCGCTCAGGGGTTTTTTGGCTTCTTCGTCTAGAATGAGTTTCTTGATATGCGCCTGGATGGCAGTAGATGACGCTTCACCGCCGCCGCTGGTTTTTACATGGCTGGAGAAAAAATATTTCAGTTCGAAAATGCCTCGGGGTGTGTGAATGTATTTTCGGGTTGTAACGCGCGAAATAGTGGATTCATGCATCTCGACCGCTTCTGCAATGTCATGCAGCACCATGGGCTTCATGGCCATTTCCCCGTACTCGAGAAAATCACGTTGGCGCTCGACGATGGTGCTTGCCACCTTGAGCAGGGTTTCGCTGCGACTCTGCAGGCTTTTCAGAAACCAGCGTGCTTCCTGCAGGTGGTTTTTAAGGCAGGTGTTATCGGCGGTGTTGTCTCCGCGGCGAATCATTTTGGCATAATGGGCGTTGATGCCCAAGCGGGGTGTATTCTCCGGGTTCAGTTCTACACGCCAGTTTCCCTTGACTTTGGTGACGAAAACATCGGGCACGATATATTCCGGACTGCTGCTGGAGATATGTCCTCCAGGCCTGGGGTTGAGTGACTGAATCAGTTGAATGACCTGTTGCAGGCTCTCTTCATCAAGTTGGCTGCGTCGCATCAGTTGAGCATAGTCCCTTTTCGCCAGCAGGTTGAAGTGGCGCTGGATAAGGGTTTTTGCCTCGTTGAGCCAGGGTGCATCGGCGGGCAGCTGCTGCAGCTGCAGAATCAGACTCTCCTGAAGATCCCGCGCGGCCACACCGGGAGGATCGAAGTGATGAATGCGACGCAGTACGGCAGCCAGTTCGTCGCTTTCCAGCTCGGGGAGATCAGTGATTAGCAGCTGATGTATCTCCTCCAGCGGGGTGGTCAGATAACCGTCTTCATTGATTGCGTCGATAATTGCTTCGGCGATAATCTGGTCGGTGTCGCTGAAGTTACTCATCTGCACCTGCCAACGCAGGTGTTCACCCAAGTTCTCGGTGGTGCTACCCTGAAATTCGAAATCCCGACCTTCATCGGAACCACCTCCGCCACCGGGAGTAAATCCGGGCTCGTAGACATCCTCCCAACGGGTGTCTACCGGCAGTTCCGAGGGGATATTCTCATTCTGTTTGTTGATGTCCAGAGCCTGCATCTCGGTATCGGCAGCGCTTGTAACGGATTCGGGCTGCTGATTTTCCGGTTCGGCCTTGCTGCTGTGGCTGGCTTCACCGTTCTCCTCCTGCCGTTCCAGCATGACATTGGACTCCAGCGCCTGCTGGATCTCGGCCTGCAACTCCACTGATGACAGTTGCAGCAGGCGTATCGCCTGCTGCAACTGTGGCGTCATGGTCAGTTGTTGTCCGAGACGTAGTTGTAATGTCTGTTTCATCTGGCGTGAATGAACTGGAGAATATTATATTTATTTTACCCCACTGGGAGGTCTGAGAATAGTGAGCTTGTCGCGGAAAAAGCACTTTGCCATATTTATACAGGCTACTTTCATCCGTCTGGCAGATTAGCAACAACTGTTTTCAAGATACACTTTTTGTTAAACCTGAATCCGTGGGTTCATGACGGCGAATTGCACAACTCATTGCTCTGTCTCGCTATATGAAAAATTTCGGTAATAGTCCCCCCTATTCCCTCAATTTTTCATTACGCGATACAGATCAAGCAGTTGCGCGCTTCATCCGCCCTGAACCCACGGATTTAGGTTAAAGGGTAAATTTATCGCCAAGGTAGACCTCCCGGACCTGCTGGTTTTCAAGCAGAACGGCGGGGGAACCCTTGGCAATTACCTTGCCGGCGCTGATGATGTAGGCGCGTTCACAGATTCCCAGTGTTTCACGTACGTTGTGATCGGTTATCAATACCCCGATTCCACGTTCGCTCAACTGCCGGATGATGCCCTGAATGTCCAGTACGGAGATTGGGTCTACTCCGGCAAATGGCTCGTCCAGCAGGATGAAACGGGGTTCGGTGGCCAGTGCCCGGGCGATCTCTACCCGGCGTCGCTCGCCACCTGACAGACTGATGCCTGCTGTTTCACGCAGATGACTGATGTGAAAGTCCTGTAGCAGTTGCTCCAGAAGTTGTTGGCGCTGTTCTTGGTTCAGCTGCTTGCGTGTCTCCAGGATTGCCAGGATGTTTTCCTCCACTGTAAGTTTGCGAAATACGGATGCCTCTTGGGGGAGATAGCCAATCCCGAGCCGGGCACGGATGTGCATCGGGTAGGCGGTGATATCCTGGTCGTCCAGGGTGATGCGGCCTTCGTCGCAGGGAATCAGGCCGACAATCATGTAGAAACTGGTGGTTTTACCTGCACCGTTAGGACCAAGCAGTCCGACTATTTCGCCGCTGTTGACCTCAAGGGAGAAACCGTTGACTACCTGCCGGTCACGATACTGTTTTACCAGATCCCGCGCGGTAAGAGAGTGGGTTGTCGCCGGTATGCTCATTTGTTGTTTTCATCAGGATAGATGATGGCGTGCACCCGCTGTTTGCCGCTGTCGTTGCTGTCGGCCTGTACCTTGTCACTGCGTATATGGTAGATGATGCGTTCGCCGCTGAAGCGATTTTTGTCATGCCATAGACGCGCTTTTCCGGTCATGTGCAATTCTTCTTTGGTGGCAAAATATTCGATTTTTTCCGCCTCGGCACGAATTTCACCGCCTTGGGGTGTTTTTTGTGTATAGCGTGCAGGATGGCCTTCGGCAACGGTCCGTTCCAGGCGTTTGTTAACCCGGTAGAGTGTTATTTTATCGGCAGTTATGGACAAAGTGCCGCGCTGCAGCTGGACATCGCCCTGGAAAAAACTGGTTCCGCTGCGTTCATCGAACTCTGCCTGATCGGCCTCTATATCAATGGGTTCGCTGGCTGTTGCGGTGGTGAATACCAGAAATAGCAGAGAGGCTATAATCCAGTCAGGATGGTGGCGGTACATAATATCTTCCTCGGGTTTGATGCAGGAAATTGAGTTTGTCATGCATCAAATCTACTCTGAAACCAATGGCGTTGATCATGGAGTCATCGGATTTCATGGTCACCTCTGCAGCTGTTTCCGCACGCTTCAGTTCGGGGAGAATCAGCAGATCAGCGGTCTCTACCCGCAGGGTCTCGTCGCTGGATTCCGAGCGTTGTTCCAGGACCACATTTCCTTTCATCACAATCTGTTTTCCCTGCTCGGTGATCCTGGCCTGCTCTCCCGTTACGCTCCAGGAGGATTGGTTTTTGTTATGAAAAAGCAGCTGTGGCTGAAGGAGTGTGACGGTTTCCTGTCCTGACATATACTCCATGTAGCTGGACTTGATGAGGTATCGGGGTGCTCCGTCTGTGCCAGTGGCGGTGATGGTGAAATTTTTCAGATAGTAGTCAGGTCCCGGGCTGGTTTTTGTAATGGAGGTTGCCGAGGGTCTGGTATGCCACTGCATCCAGGCGCTGATTGTTGCCAGAATAATCAAGATGGTGACCAGGACAGGGGTTCTTGAGCCATAGCGGCGGGTTACTTCTGTCAATGTGTGCTGTACTCCCATTTGTCAACCAAGATAGGGAGCCAGTTGGCCGTTAAGTGTCCCTTGGGCACGCATGATAAGCTCGCAGAGATCCCGCGCCGCCCCGCGACCTCCTCCATTTGGTGTGCACCAGTGGGCATGCTCCTTGACCAGTGGATGTGCATCCTGCACCGCAACGGCCAGTCCGGCGCGGCGCATCACTGGCAGATCAACCACATCATCACCGGCATAGGCGGCATGATCCGGGCTGATGCCGAGTTTGCTGACAAGATCCTCGAAAGCAGGCAGCTTGTCCAGTTGGCCCTGGTATATGTGCCGGATCCCCAGGTTGTCCATGCGGTGCTGAACCACCCGGGAGGTGCGGCCGGTAATGATGGCAATGTCTACTCCGCTGGCCTGCAGCATCTTCATGCCGTGTCCGTCGCGGGAGTGGAATGCCTTGTACTCCTGCCCGTCATCACCGAGAAACAGGCTGCCATCGGTCAGTACGCCGTCAACATCGAAAACCACCAGCTTGATGGCAGTTGCCTTTTCCAGAATATCCTGCATGGTATCTCCCCCGCTGTTAAACAACTCCGGCGCGTAACAGGTCATGCATATTGAATGCGCCGATTAGTCTGCCGTTTTCATCCACCACTGGCAGTGCATTGATTTTGCCGGATTCCATTATCTGCAATGCCTCCGCCGCCAGTATATCAGGGTGAACCGTTTTGCCGCCGGGTGTCATTACCTTGCCGACAGGGGTGGTGCGCACGTCCACCTGCTCATGTTCGAAAACACGGCGCAGGTCGCCATCGGTGAAGATGCCCTGTATTTTTCTGTTCTTGTCAACAATAGCGACAAACCCCAGCCGTTTCTTGCTCATCTCCACCAGCGCATCGCTGAGGGGAACCATTTCATTTACCTGGGGAATATCTGCTCCCGTATGCATGATATCGGAGATCAGCAGTAGCAGGCGTCTCCCCAGGCGGCCGCCGGGATGGGTGCGGGCAAAGTCATCCGCGGTAAAACCCCGCGCCTCCAGCAGGGAGACCGCCAGTGCATCTCCCATTGCCAGTGCGGCGGTGGTGCTGGAGGTGGGTGCCAGCCCCAGCGGACAGGCCTCCTGGGAGATGCTTACATCGATGTTGATATCAGCTGCCTGGGCGAGGCGGGAGCGCGGGTTGCCGGTCAGGGTAATGAGCGGTACATGCAGCCGTTTGATAAGGGGTAGAATGGTGAGCAGTTCGTCGGTTTCGCCCGAGTTGGACAGGGCCATGACAACATCCTGGGCGGTGAACATGCCCAGATCACCATGGCTGGCTTCGCCGGGATGTACAAAAAAGGAGGGGCTGCCGGTGCTGGCCAGGGTTGCGGCAATCTTGCTGCCGATATGCCCGGATTTACCCATGCCGGTGACCACGATGCGCCCGGTACAGTCAAGCATAAATTGACAGGCATGGACGAAACCTTCGTCGATACGTGGAATCAGTTCGCTGATCGCCTGGGCCTCTACCTCCAGTACCGCGCGCCCGAGTTGCTGCAGTTGTTTTGCGCTCATCCAGATTCCGCTTCAGGGTAACCCAACTCGGCCAGTTTGCTGACCAGGGTCTCGCGGCTGATCCCGTCGCTCTCGATAGTAACGCAACCATCCTCGACGGTTGCCGTTACCCCATTCACTTGGGGAAGGGCGGTCAGCCCGTCGATGATCGCCTTGACACAACCACTGCATTTTACGTTTTGTACCTTGAATTGTTCGGTCATCATGGTTACCTCTTTACTTTTTAATCTGGCAATAACAGATGATACAGCGGGATTATCCCGATGAGCCAGCGCCAAGCCCGAGTACTGCGAGATAACCGAAGTAGGCCGTCAGCAACAGACCTCCTTCGAGGCGATCGAGAGAGCCTGGTTTGCGAAAGCCGTATGCCATGGCAAACAGGGCGATGGACAGTCCAATCATGACCGGAAAATCTCTGCCCAGCACATCGGCGTCAATCACAGAGGGGAAGATAATCCCGGAAATGCCGAGTACGCCCAATATGTTAAAGATATTAGAGCCGATGACATTGCCGATGGCAATATCATGTTCACCCTTCACCGCGCTAACGATGGAGGCGGCCAGCTCGGGCAGGCTGGTGCCGATGGCGATGACGGTCAGCCCAATGACCAGATCACTGATCCCGAAAGCGCGGGCGATATCCACTGCACCCCATACCACCATGCGGGAACTGATCAGCAGAATGGCCAGACCCACCGCCAGCCAGAGCAGGGCTTTTCCGGTGGACATTTCCGGAGGCAGTTCCGCTTCGAATTCCGCCGCCATGGGATCCAGTCCGTCCTGTTCACGGCGACCCATGCGAACCATCCAGTACAGAACCAGACAGAGCCCGGATATGAGCAGCAGGCCATCCAGGAACCCCAGGGTGTCGTCCATGATCAACAGCAGCGCGAATATCATGGCGATGAACATGATGGGGTACTCCCGCTGCAGTGTTCCGGAGTGTACCTGTAACGGCCTTATCAACACAGTGGCGCCCAGCACCAGTCCCATGTTGGCGATGTTGGAACCCAGTGCGTTACCGATGGCGATGCCGGGGTTTTCGTCCCATGCCGACATGGCCGAGATCAGCATCTCCGGTGCCGAAGTGCCAAAGCCGACGATAGTGAGGCCGATAACCAGCGGTGAGATTCCCATATTGCGAGCGGTGGCCGCGGCACCGTCCACGAAGCGATCTGCGCCCCAGACCAGCAGTATGAATCCGGCTAACACGGCGAGATAGGAGATAAGCATGAGCTATTCGATTTCCTCGTCATCAAACAGGAAATCGTCTTCCTGATCCAGCGGGGGATTGCCGTCAAATATCTGGTTTCTGCGCTGTTGCAGATAAGCATCCCGCAGGAAGGCATAGGGGTCGAAGGTCGATTGTTCCAGAATACGGCTGGCGGAGAGCAGATCAGCGCGTGTATCGACGGCCTCCAGCGCAAAAAGGCCGTAACGGGTCTGTTGTTTCTTGATATAGGTATAAGGTTCAGTGAAATAATCACCTCCCAGCCCGAGGCTGTCCCGTATGGTGCTGGGTCCCCAGAAAGGCAGTACGATGTAGGGGCCGGAAGCGAGTCCCCAATAACCCAGTGTCTGACCAAAATCTTCATCATTTTTCGCCAGGTTGAAGGCGGTCGCTACATCAACCAGACCAAGCAGTCCCAGTGAACTGTTGATGGTGATTCGGCCCAAGTCTGACAGCGCTGCTTCCGCCTTGAACTGCAGCAGATTGTTTATCAGCGTAGTGATGTCGTCGAGGTTGTTGAAGAAATTGGTAACCCCTTTGTCCACAAAGCCGGGGGTGATTGCCTGATACCCTTCGGCGATGGGTTTCATTGCGTAGGTATCAATTTTTTCGTTGAAAGAGTACATGATGCGGTTGTACCGCTCCAGCGGATCACTGGTATCACGGTTTGCAGAGGTGCTGGCGCACCCGGTCAGCAGCAGGAGCAGAGCCAACAAAGCCAACTGAATAGAGCAGCGAATGGATGGATTTGTGTACACTTTTTGCAACAACAGTCCAGAAGCAGATGAAGAAAAGAGAGCATTCTATCCAAATTAAGGTGCTGTCAGCCAGTGGTTATTTTGAACGTGCGGTGAATCTGCGTACAATGCCGGATTCTGATTGGTTGTGGATGGTTGGCAGTATGTTGGATGGATCACCACTGGTGGAGATTCGGGGGCTTCGTTTCGGGTATTCCGGGCGAATGATTTTCAACGATATCGATATCGATATTCAGCGCGGCAAGGTGACAGCAATCATGGGACCAAGCGGAACCGGGAAAACCACCCTGTTGCGCCTGATTGGCGGGCAGGAACATCCCTCCGCAGGTGCTGTTCGTGTTGACGGCGTGAATGTTCCGGATCTTTCCCGTAAAAATCTCTATCAGCTGCGCAAGCGGATGGGAATGCTGTTTCAGAGTGGTGCGCTGTTGACGGATCTAAACGTGTTTGACAATGTTGCCTTTCCCTTGCGCGAGCATACCGATCTGCCGGAGATTATGATCCGCGATCTGGTGCTGATAAAACTTCAGGCGGTGGGGTTGCGTGGTGCGCGGGATCTGATGCCTTCGGCCCTGTCCGGAGGAATGGCGCGCCGGGTTGCCCTGGCGCGGGCTATTGCGCTCGATCCGATGATGATGATGTATGACGAACCTTTTTCCGGCCAGGATCCCATCTCCATGGGGGTGTTGGTCAAGTTGATCCGTGAATTGAATGATGCGCTGGGGATGACCACCATTATCGTCTCACATGATGTCAATGAAACCGCCAGCATTGCTGACTATCTCTATCTGCTGTCGGAAGGAAAGGTGGTGGAACATGGAACCCCGAAACGTCTGCGCCAGTCTGGTTCTGAATGGACCCGGCAGTTCCTCGAAGGGCTGCCCGATGGCCCGGTGCCGTTTCACTATCCGGCACCGGATTTTGCGGAGGAGCTTTTGCAGTTCTCCGCTTGATAGCGAGAACTGCAGATTGAACCGGCCATGATAACGCAGCTGCAGCATCTGGGGGCATGGGCCCTGAATCGGTTTGAACGGCTTGGACGCAGCCACCTGTTCCTTTTTCATGTCTCGGCGGGGATGGGCGAACTGTTAACCCGTCCCGGCCTTGTTATCCAGCAGATATTTGCCATCGGGGTGCTGTCGCTGCCCATTATTCTGGTGGCCGGACTGTTTGTGGGTATGGTGCTGGCATTGCAGCTTTACAATACCATGGTGAATTTCGGCGCGGAACAGTCGCTGGGGCCGGTTGTAGCGCTCAGTCTGGTGCGTGAGCTGGGGCCGGTGGTAACCGCATTGCTGTTTGCCGGGCGAGCGGGTTCGGCGCTGGCGGCAGAGATTGGCCTGATGAAGGCGACAGAGCAGCTCTCCAGCATGGAGATGATGGCGGTGGATCCGCTGCGGCGGATCATTGCGCCGCGGCTGGTTGCCGGGACTCTCTCCATGCCGCTGCTTGCCGCCATGTTCAGCGCAATTGGAATCAGCGGCGGTTTCCTGGTGGCTACCGGTCTGCTGGGCGTTGACAGCAATGCCTACTGGTCGCAGATGCAGGCCAATGTGGATCTGTTCGACGATATTGCCAATGGCGTAACCAAGAGCATCGTATTTGGCGTTGTCGTGACCTGGATTGCCGTATTTGAAGGGTTTGATGCTGCCCCCACTTCCGAGGGGGTGGCGCGGGCAACAACCCGCACGGTAGTAAACGGTTCGCTGGCGGTGCTGGGTCTGGATTTTATTCTGACCGCGTTGATGTTTGGAGATAATGGATGAGGCAGTCAAGAGCAATAGAGATCTGGGTGGGGGTATTTGTGGCGCTGGGTTTTGCTGCCCTGCTGATGCTGGCGATGAAGGTCAGCAATATCACCAGCTATATCGACAACAAGGGCTATCAAATCAGCGCTGCTTTCGAGAATATCGGCGGGCTGACGGTTCGGGCGCCGGTGCGTATCGCCGGTGTGCGTATCGGGCGGGTGAGTGATATCCGCTTCGACAGCGATACCTTCCAGGCGATTGTATCGATGCGTATTGATGCCCGGTATAATCAGCTGCCGCTGGACAGCTCTGCCAGCATCCTCACCGACGGATTGTTGGGTGAAAACTACATCGGTCTGGAACCCGGTGGTGAAGAGGAGAGTCTGAAGGAGGGTGACCGCATCGAGATTACTCAGTCTGCACTGGTGCTGGAGAAACTTATCGGCCAGTTCCTGTTCAGCCGATCACAGGGGAGCGACAAGTAAGTGAAACACTATATTTTATCCTTGGGGCTGATATTGTTGCTGTTGCCAGGTGTTACCGTTGCCACAAAGGTTGGCGATGATCCGCATGCTTTGGTGAAAGAGACCTCGGAGCGCATGTTATCCATACTGAGGGAACAGCGGGAGCAGCTGAAAAGAAATCCCGAGCTTATCTACGGGCTGGTTGATGATATCGTTATCCCGCATTTCGATTTTACCCGGATGTCCCGCTGGGTGCTGGGCAAATACTGGCGGCAGGCGACCCCGGAGCAGCGCCAGCGGTTTGCAAATGAGTTTCGCACGCTGCTGGTGAAAACCTATGCCACGTCACTGCTGGAGTTTATTGATGATGAATTCAAATATCCCCCCTTGCGCATGAAACCGGACGCCAAAAGGGTTACCGTAAGGACAGACGTTATACGGGGCGGAGCCGCTCCAGTACGGATAGAGTATCGCCTGTTCAAGGGGAAGGGTGGCTGGAAAGCCTATGATGTACTGGTTGAGGGCGTCAGCCTGGTGGCCAACTACCGCAGTTCTTTCGCTGAGGAGATCAGGCAGGGGGGACTGGACAAATTAATCGCCAGGCTTGCGGAGCATAACAGTAAGGTTGGCGCCAATTGAGCGGAGCCTATATCGGAAAAATGGCAGATGGCAGCTGGCAGGTGTGTGGCGAGCTGAGTTTTTCCAGTGTGCCGGACCTGCTGAAGCGCAGCGGTATTGTTTTTGAGCCGGATGACGACAAACTTCTGCATATCGATCTGGCGGGTGTGCCGCGGGCCGACAGCGCGGGTCTGGCCCTGCTGGTCTGCTGGGTTCGGCAGGCCCGGCAGCGCAATATCCGAGTGGTTTTCCGCAATGTTCCTGAACAGATGCTAAAAATAGCTGGGGTCAGTGGTTTATCCGCTGTTCTTCCCCTGACTGAATCCTGAATCGTCACCTTGAAGGAGTACTATCCTCAGAGAATGAGCTATAATTAGCGGATGTAGCTATATAAAAAAACAAATAATTTTTTCTTGAAGTGTCGTGTGATTGGGGGCAGAATTAAAACGATGAGAGTTTTCGCTGCCATATTGTTAGCGTTGTTATCAACTGTAGTGCTGGCTGAGCCGGTGCAAGTCGGTGGTGTGCGTCTCTGGCAGTCAGCCGAGAAGCTGCGCCTGGTCTTTGATATCAGTTCTCCGCTGGAGCATAAGCTGTTTCGGCTTTCCAATCCGGATCGGGTAGTTGTTGACCTGACCAATGCACGTCCTGATGCGTTGCGGCCGGTTGTTAAATCCTCCAATGGTTGGCTCAAACGGATACGGACTGCTCCGAGGAACGGCAGCGATCTGCGCATGGTGCTGGATTTGAGCCGCTCGGTCAGCCCGAACAGCTTTATTCTGAAACCAAACCGGAAATATGGACACCGGCTGGTTGTTGACCTTGTAGCCAAGGATGTAACTCCCCGTGTAGTGCCCAATAGTGTCAAGTCCAAACCTGCGCCGCGACGGGGACGGGATGTTGTCATTGCTATCGATGCTGGACACGGTGGAGAGGATCCTGGAGCGATAGGGAAAGGGAAAACCCGTGAAAAAGATGTTGTGTTGGCCATTGCCCGTAAACTGCAAGCTTTGGTGAACAAAGAACCCGGTATGCAAGCTGTTATGATTCGTGAAGGTGACTACTATGTCGGTCTGCGTGATCGAATAAAAAAAGCTCGTGAGCACAAGGCTGACCTGTTTGTCTCCATCCATGCGGATTCGTTCAAGAGAAGTAGCGCACGGGGTTCTTCCGTCTTTACCCTCTCATCTCATGGCGCTACCAGTGAGGCTGCCCGCTGGTTAGCCGAGAAAGAGAATGCGGCGGATTTGATTGGCGGTGTGAGCCTGGATGATAAAGATGATGTGCTGGCCTCGGTGTTGCTGGATCTATCGCAAACGGCAACCATTGAAGCCAGTACCACGGTGGCTTCCAAGGTATTGAAACAGCTGGGTGAAGTGAACAAACTGCATAAGCCGCATGTGGAGCAGGCGGGTTTTGCAGTGCTTAAATCGCCGGACATACCTTCTATTTTGGTGGAGACTGCCTTTATCTCAAACCCCAAGGAGGAACGCAAGCTGAAGAGTGCTGCTCATCAGAAGAAACTGGCCAGTGCCATTTTGTCGGGTGTGCGTTCCTATTTCCGCAAATATCCTCCCCCGGGAACCACGCTGGCGCTCCGCTCAGCTGGGGAGAAATATGTCATCAAACGGGGTGATACCCTGTCAACCATTGCCCGGCGCTATCGTGTACGGATGGATGAGTTACGCCATAACAACGGCTTGCGGAGTGATTTGTTGAGAGTTGGTGACGTATTGCTTATCCCCGGTACTCTTGGGGGGTAACGATTAACCCTCCCGGAATTCTTTTTTCTCTGCGCAGGCCCGGTTTCGTGGCTGCGTGATAACTTCGTGGGTATAATAAATGCCGGATCGATATTCCGACATTCATAATGACCTTCCTTCCCCGCGTACACCGTCTCTCTGTTCGACTGGCCAACCAGATTGCTGCCGGCGAAGTGGTGGAGCGTCCTGCCTCTGTTCTTAAGGAACTGCTGGAAAACAGTCTGGATTCCGGCGCATCAAATATTTGCGTTGATATCGAGGGTGGGGGAGTCCGCCTTATTCGTGTGCAGGATGATGGCTGCGGTATTCACCGAGATGATATGGAGCTGGCGCTGAGCCGCCATGCCACCAGCAAGATAAATGAGCTGACCGATCTTGAACGGCTATCCAGCATGGGTTTTCGGGGTGAGGCACTGGCCAGTATTACCTCGGTGTCCCGTTGCCGGATTGTATCGAGGACGGCGGAGATGGAGACGGGATGTTGTCTCGAAGTGGCAGGCAGTGAACTGCAGGGCGAACTCTCTCCGCAGGCTCATCCACCGGGCACAACTGTTGAGGTACGTGATCTATTCTATAATACGCCCGCACGGCGTCGTTTTCTGCGCAGTGAGCGTACCGAGCAAGGCCATCTGGAGAGCGTGTTTAAACAGGTGGCGCTAAGCCGGTTTGACGTCAGTTTTTCGCTGAACAACGCGCAGCGAGCCGTACATAAATTGCGTGCTTCGCAGGATATCAAGGGACAGGAGCGACGTGTGATGCAGCTGTGTGGCAAGACGTTTCTGGACCGTACTCTGCATATCGAATTTGAAGCGGCCGGGATGCGCTTATGGGGCTGGATAGCCACACCGGACTTTGCCCGGAGCCAGACCGATCTGCAGTATTTCTATCTTAACGGGCGGACCATTCGGGATCGCCTGGTCAACCATGCCATCCGTCAGGCCTATCAGGATCGTCTGTATCATGGACGGCATCCGGCCTATGTGCTGTTTCTGGAGATGGCGCCGGAGCAGGTGGATGTCAATGTTCACCCCACCAAGCATGAAGTCCGTTTTCGCGAAGCCCGCATGGTGCATGATTTTCTGGTGAGCAGTTTACAGCGTGCACTGGATGGCAGTGCTGATGCGGCTTTGGTAACACCATCTGATGATATTGTTTCTCCTGCTGAATCGACACCATACCGTTTGAGTTCGCCTGGCCGGTCCTCCTCTCCGCCGATGCCCCCGGTTGCCGGTAGTATAAGAGAGCAGATGTCCGCCTATAAAAAACTACATGAGCCAATGCAGCCGGAGCAGACCGAAACAGCACCGGGTTTGTTGGGTACGGCGCTGGCCGAACTGTATGGCCGCTATATTCTCGCCCAGCGGGATGAACAGCTGTTGCTGATTGATATTGTGCAAGCGCGTGAATGCCTGTTCAGAGAGCAGCTGGGAATCTCTGTGGGACAAGGATCCGTGTCCGTACAACCCCTGTTGTTGCCGATTCAGATTCAACTGGAGCAAACCCAATATAAAATACTGGAACAATATAGCGAAAGGCTGCGGGAATTGGGATTTGATATTAGCCAGGTTGGTCCCGGAAATGTAATGGTGCGGCAGCTTCCCAGATTGTTGCGCGATTGTGATGCTGGAATGTTGGTGCCTGCCCTGCTGACGGGACTGGCACGAAGGCCGGTAGAAGAACAGGATCTTGTTGCTGCGGTGGCCAGGCACGCCGCACGGGCTGTGATTCGGCGTACCACCCTTGGTGAGTTGAGTGTCCTGTTGCGGGAGGTTGGGCCTATGGCGCAGGAACAGGATGGGCGGCGTATCTATGTAGAATTGGAGCGCGTGGATCTGGATAAACTATTCCGATAAACAATAGTTGCCGCAGTTTCGGCGGTGTTGGATATCCCGCAACATACTGATCAAGAAGAGACTTTTTATGAGTAAAGCGAACGGAAACGTATATTTTGTTTATGGCAGAGAGTGTGAAGATGTTTTGGGAGAGGTGGAAAGTAGTCAATATGCCACGCTCGTTGAGTCAGCTTCTATCAGTGATTTTATACAAACTGGAACAGCCGGAGATCTCGATCGCGTTGTCGTTTGTGGGGATACTGATGAGATCAAACAGATACTAACAAAGGCAAGCGAAGATGGTTTCAGCGTGGCTTTTCTTCCTCAAAAAAACCAGAATACACTTCGTTCAACCTTTCAGATTCCAAAAGGCACAGAAGATGCGTTAAAAATAGCACTGGAAAATGAGCCAAATCCTCTGGACTTGCTTTACGCAAACAACAGGATTGTTTTATGGGGGGCTCTTGTTGGGGATGCGCCGCCGCTTACCTACAGCAGCGCTGCTTACCGGCAGAGTTCCTTCAGGGAAAGATACCATCTGTTGATTGATGCCTTCAGAAAACTGAAACATCTGAGGAAGAATCAAATAAAATTGATTACCGCAAAAAACCAGGAGATAAATACCGCAGCATGCGGTGTCGTCATTATAGAGCATGACAATCACACCGGCGCATCATCGCTGCTTAAAAAGTATCTTTCTGTCAGTGATGGAAAACTTTCAGCTCTTCTGCTCTCTCCCGCTTCAACAGTGGATTATCTTTACTATCTGTATGTTTCACTTTTCAAGAAATCAAAAAACAGCAGCTTGCCGGATTCAGTTGGTTTTATCAAAAGTGAGTCACTCCATATCGAGAGTACGCCGCCTCTCGAGGTAATGGTTGATGGTGAAAAGGTTACCCAGACGCCAATAGGATTTGAGGTTAAAAAACGGGCGGTCCAGCTTATTGCCACTGAACAGTTTTGGGCGGAAATAAACAAGGAGTCATCGGACAAGGAGACACTCAAACTGTCACGACTTCCCGTAACAAGTGAGGAGGTCAGTTATGTGCAGGATACCCTGCCTTTTTTTACCCATGCCAGCGAGGACAGGTATCGGGATCTTTTTGCGGAGCTCAGAAAACAGGGGAAGACGGCGCCGACCTATGTAATCTTGATGTTTCTGAGTACGATACTGGCGACGGTGGGCCTGTTTCTGAATAGCGCCTCCGTAGTTATAGGCGCCATGCTGTTGGCCCCGTTGATGCAACCGATTGTATCAGCCTCCATGGGGGTGCTTCGAAATGATCACAGCCTGCTGTTTGGTGCGATGGGAACCGTGTTGACAGGGGTGTTGATTGCACTGTTCAGTGCTTCCGTGATTGCACTGATACTGCCACTTGAAAATCTTACCGACGAGATTTCGGCAAGACTAAGCCCATCTTTGCTGGATCTGATGGTTGCGCTTGTATCTGGTGTGGCGGCAGCTTATGCCCAGAACAACAAGAATATTGTTGGTTCACTTGCCGGCGTATCAATAGCCGTTGCTCTGGTGCCACCACTTGCCACTGCGGGTATTGGTCTCGGTTGGATGAATCTGGATGTTTTTTATCAGGCTTTCTTGCTGTTTGTAACCAACTTTGTGGGTATTATCTTTGCCGCATCACTTACCTTTCTGATTTTGGGATTTGCCCCCATAAAACGTGCAAAGAAAGGATTGACCTATGCCTTGACCACCTCACTGATTGTGGCAATACCGCTGTATCTCTCATTTACAACCATGGCTTTCGATTCCAGAATCCTGTCTGTCCTGGAGCAGAAAGAGTACCTGGTTTCAGGTAAAAAGGTGCAAATCGAAAACATTGTTCTGAAACATAGCGATGTGTTGATTGTGAAATGCGATTTTGTTGTTGATGAGGAGCTGAGTCATGAAGAACTGGCGCAGTTCAAGCAGACACTCCAGGCGGAAATCAAGAAGCCGGTAGCTCTGGAGGTTGTTCAGCGAATCCGTTTTTAAGCATCCGGGTTATTCCCAGCGAAAACTGGCAGCTCCGATGGCAACAAAAATCGCACTCATTAACGCCAGTATGCCCAGCTGTGGGGCGATGTCGATCAGGCCTGCACCATCGATCATGATCGCCCGGGCGCCATCAATAAGGTGGGTCAACGGCAGCAGTTGTGCCAGTTGTTTGATAACGGACGGTGACCCCTCCAGCGAGAACCAGACACCGGAAAGAAATATCATCGGCCAGCTGATAAGGTTGAGCAGACCACCGGCAAGCTCCTCGCTGGAGAGACGGGCGGCTATCAGCAGACCAAGGCTGATCATGCTGATGGTGCCGAGGGTAAAGATGATGAACAGGTTTAACCAGGAACCAAACATGGCGAAGTTTACAAAAAGATTGGTGCCTGCAAATACAAAGGTTGTAATGGCCATGATCAGCCAGAGGCGGGAGGCGATCTGTGCAGTGAGAAATTCAAGGGCGGTGAGCGGGGTGGCCTTGAGTCGTTTCAGTACGCCGTTTTTACGGTAACGAACGATCACATAGCCGATGCCGAAGAGGGCGCTGAACATCATGTTCATGGCCAGTATGCCTGGAATCAGCCAGTCCACATAGCGGATCGCCTTGCCGGTTACGCTCTGCCTGCTGAACTTTTCCGGCGCATCTGTTCCGCGCAAAATTCGTTCGAGCAGATAACCACGCGGCGACTCTTCGTTGATCCAGTAGCGCTTTTGTACCGGATCGAACAGCATGTCCAGCTGGTGGCGCTCCAGTTTGACAATGGCAGGTTGCAGTTCGGTTACCGGAATGAACTGGATATGTTCGGTATTGAGGAAACGCTCCTGCGATTCAATATTGCCACTCTGCTCACCATAGACCCCGACTTTGTACAGATCCATCTTTTCGCTGGAGAAGGCAAAGGCAAATCCGGCCACGATGAGAACGGGGAAGAGAATATTCCACGCCAGTGCGGCCCGGTCCCGAAAGAATTCGATATTTCTTGCCGCCAGTACGGCAAAAAAGTGTTTGAGCCGAAAGGTGCTGGTGGGTGACCGAGACGGTTTCATGTGCGCAGCTCCTTGCCGGTCAACTGCAAAAACAGATCGTCAAGGGTGCGTTCGCGGATCCGCAATCCGGTAAGGGAAACTCCAGCATCGATCAGCTGCTGAATGGTCTGGTCAACGTTTTGGGTGATGATTTCACAGCTGTCGCCGTTTTTTATTACCGGCATTGGCAATGAGATGTTTGCCAGTTCGCTGGTGGGGAGTACGGCCACCACATCTGAGAAGTGCTGCGCCAGCAGTTGTTGCGGCGTTCCTTCTGCAATGATTTTTCCGTGATCCATAATGATGATTTTATCGCACAGCTCGTAGGCCTCTTCCATGTAGTGAGTGGTGAGGATGACGGTCTTTCCTTCCCGCTTTATGCCATGCACCAGCTCCCAGAAGTTACGTCGTGCCTGCGGGTCGAGGCCAGTGGTCGGCTCATCAAGGAATAGGATCTCCGGAACATTGATCAGGGTGAGGGCCAGCAGCAGCCGCTGACGCTGGCCGCCGGAGAGCTTGCGGGTGTCCCGGGTCAGGAACTCCTGCAGAGCGCAACGTTCGATAAGTTCCTCCAGCGGGACGGTTTTGTCGTAAAGGCGTTGAAACAGTTTGAGTGTTTCATGTACGGTAATGAAGTCCTGTAGCGCCGTGGTTTGAAACATGATTCCCGCTTCATAACGAAAGCGGTCTCCCAACGGCTGGCCCTGGTAAATAATTTCTCCCCTGGTTGGAATGGTAATCCCCTCCAGCATCTCTACGGTAGTGGTTTTGCCGGCGCCGTTTGGGCCGAGCAGACCGAAACAGCTGCCTCGCTGAATGTCAAAACTGACACCTCTTACCGCTTCTACATCCTTGTAGTGCTTGACCAGATTCTGTATTTGCAGGAGTGGTGACATCAGCCGGGTTTCATTAGCACCAGCTTGCCAGCCCTTCAGGGCGCTCCAGCAGCTCCCTGATGTTTGCTTCAAGGATTTTATAGCCGACATTTCCGTACAGTTTTTGCCGCCCTTCATTGAAAATCCAGGTGGGACTGCCTTCAACCCGGAAGTCGTCGCGCAGTTTCAGATCATCACACAGGGCGGCCATTGCGGAGCCGTCATGCAGCAGCTTCAGCAGGGCGTTCCGTGGCACGCCCAGCTCCTCTGCCAAGGCAAGCTGGCTCTCGGCATTGCCTACATCCTTCATGTCGCGGAAGAAGGCCAGCCGCAGCTGCCAGATCGCCTGTTCGAACAGGCTGCGCCCGTCAAATGATGCAACTGGCTCCGGACTGATCTCGCCCTGTTGTTCCAGCAGCTGAATCGCTTTCAGATAGAGGTGGCTGCTGGCGGAGCTTTTGGGAATGTTTTTGCTCCAGATTCCGGGTGAAATCTCCACATGGGGGAAATCCTGGCAGACTTCAATGACATGTTGTCCGAATCCCGGGTAGCCGCCCTTGTCTTTCCAGCCTTCGCCAATACGCTGTTCGGTACAGCCGAAGATGGGAATGAAGTGGTAGCTGATGCGGATTTGCGGACCGAAACGCTGTCTGAGCTCATCTACTCTGATCTGAGCAGTATATGCCCAGACGCAGAGTACATCTGAAAAATAGGCGATATGCAGAGGTTCTGTTTGGTTGGTCATGGTCGTTAGTTACTTTCCGATACTGACAGGTTATGAATAATGTAGTGCGGCAGCATCAGTTCCAGCTCCTTGATTGATATGTTCATGCCGATATCGCGCAGACTGGTTACTTCCATCTGTTCGTAACCGCAGGGATTTATGCGCTGGAAAGGGGTCAGATCCATATCAACGTTGAGGCTGAGTCCGTGATAGGAGCATCCCCGTCTTACCCGTAGCCCCAGGGCGGCTATTTTCGCCTCGGCAACATAAACCCCCGGTGCATCCCGGCGAGTCTCCCCCTTGACCTGATATTCGGCCAGCAGGTCGATGATGCTCTGTTCCATGGCGGTTACCAGCTGCCGTATCCCCCAGTGGCGGCGTTTCAGGTCGATCAGCAGATAGGCGATCAGCTGTCCCGGCCCGTGGTAAGTGACCTGACCGCCCCGGTCGGTTTTTATCACCGGGATATAGCCGGCGTTCAGAATGTGGTGCTCCTTGCCGTTGGTTCCCAGAGTGAATACGGGTGGATGTTGCACCAGCCAGATCTCGTCGCGGGTGGTACTGTCACGCTGCACCGTGAAGTTGCGCATCTTCTCCCAGATGCTGTTGTACTCCTGCAGTCCAAGATGGCGGACTTCAATTTGTGGCTGGATGCTCAGTCGGGACAGCGGTTGGCTCATAGCGCCATCAGTACCTGTTCACAGGCGGTCAGTTCCTGATAGATGGCGTCCAGTTGTTGACGGCTGTTTGCCCGCAGCTGGATGGTTATGGAACGGTATTTACCCCCTTTGCTGAGGCGGGTGGTGATCTGGAGTTGTTCGCTTTCAGAGGCATGGCGATCGATGATTGCCTTGACCTCCGCTTCAAAGGCTTCGCTGGCGGGTCCCATCACCTTGACGGGAAAGTCGCATGGAAAGGTCAGTGCGGAATCCTGGGTTGTCATGGTTGGAGTTGGTTAGCTCTCCGCCTCGCCGCCATTGCGCAGGTGCTGTTTGTAGTGCTGATAGCATTGATGCATCTGCCGCCACACAGCCCCCGGTGTGCCGCTGCCTACGGCTTTGTCATCGAGGCGGGAAACGGGAAGGATCTCCTTGGTGGAGCTGGTCAGCCAGATCTCGTCCGCACTGTGTAGCTCTGCTTCGGGAATGCTCTGTTACAGGCAGGGGATGTGAGCGGCTTGGGCCAGCTCTACCACCAGATCACGGGTGATTCCCGGCAGTAGCCGATTGTCTTTTGGTGGTGTGACGAGGGTGCCGTCTTTGACGATGAACAGATTGCTGGCGGCGCCTTCGGTTGCTTCTCCGTCCCGCAGCAGAATGGCTTCATCCGCACTGGCCTCCAGCGCCTGCTGGCGCAGCAGTACATTGGGTAGCAGGGAGATAGCCTTGATATGGCAGTAGCGCCAGCGGATGTCATCCAGCGTGATTGCAGAAGCGCCTCGCTCCAGCAGCGTGGGTGCCGGCGCCTTCAGCGGATTGCTCATGGCAAAAATAGTCGGCGGGGTGTTGGCTGGAAAACCGTGGTCGCGGCTGGCGGTGCCGCGGGTGATCTGCAGATAAAGGGACTGATCTTCCGCATCGCAGCGTTCTACCAGTTGCAGAAACAGTTTTTTCCACCCGGCCGGACTCAGCGGGTTGGTGAGTTTTATTGCATCCAGACTGTGCTGCAGCCGCGTCAGATGCTCGGTCAGCCGAAACGGCAGCCGTCCATAGCAGGGGATGACCTCGTAAACGCCGTCTCCAAATATGAATCCACGATCCAGTACGGAAATCTTTGCCTCTGATAGCGGCAGAAATTCGCCATTCAGATATACGGTGTCATTGCTCATCACTGTACGAGCATCAGCACGGTGTCTTTCAGGCGGGTAAACAGCCCTCCCTCCGCGATGGCCTTGAGGGAGATCAGCGGTTGCTGGGTGATCTGCTTGCCATCCAGGGCGATATTTACGGTTCCGAACTCCTGACCCTTTTCTATCGGGGCAACAATGGTCTCATCGACATTCATGGTTGCCTTGAGATTGTCGTACTGTCCGCGCGGGATAGTGACGTAAAGTGCTTTGCTCAGGCCAAGTGGCAGTTTGTCACTTTCGCCCTTCCATACCGGCAGATTGGTCAACGGTTTGTTGGCCTCATAGAGCCGGTGGGTACTGAAAAAACGGAAACCGTATTTGAGCAGCTTCTGGCTTTCGGTCGCACGGGCCTTTTCGCTGGCGGTATTCATTACCACGGAGATCAGGCGCATGCCATCACGTCTGGCGGAAGCCACCAGACAGTAACCGGCCGCGTTTGTGTGACCGGTTTTCACCCCGTCTACGGAGGGGTCTCGCCATAGCAGCTTGTTGCGGTTGTACTGGGTGATGCCGTTGTAGCGATACTCTTTTTCAGAGTTCAGTTTGTACTGTTCAGGGAAATCGCGGATCAGTGCCTGGGCCAGCAGGGCAAGATCATGGGCGGTGGTGTAGTGATCCTTGTCCGGTAGTCCGGTGCTGTTGACGAAATGGGTGTTTTTCATCTCCAGGCGTTTCGCGTGTTTGTTCATCAGTGAGGCAAAGGCCTCTTCACTGCCGGCCACATGTTCGGCCAGGGCAACGCTGGCATCGTTGCCGGACTGAATGACCAATCCCTTGAGCAAAGCTTCTACCGGAACCTCCTTGTCTACCTCCACAAACATTCGTGAACCTTCCATGCGCCACGCTTTTTCGCTGATATGCACCTTGTCGTCAACATGGATGTTGTTGTTTTTCAGCTCATTGAAAATGACATAGGCGGTCATTATTTTTGTAAGGCTGGCGGGATCCATCCGCTCGTTGGGATTGTTCTCGGCAATAAACTGGCTGCTGTCGAAATCCATCAGTACATAGCTTTTGGCTGCCAGTTGGGGAGGGGAGGGCATCAATGCCTCGGCGTGGGCGAAGTTGACGGTGAACCACAACAGGGCAAACAGAACGAAGTGGCGGGTCAATGAGTTGAAATTGAGCATATTTGTGATAAGTCCCTTGAAATACTATTCAGTAACAATATGTGGGCCGCTGATTACCGCAGCAGCCAACCGCTCTTTTATTTGTATCGCCTCTTCCCTGCTTGTCAGTGGGCCAACCCGCACTTTATACAGGGTGCGGCCATCGGCGGTGCTGCTCTGCCGGATATGGACACCACCGGCTTTTTCGCTTTCCGCCACAGCGGAGCGCAGTATTTCGGCGTTCTGCTGTTCGCTGAATGCGCCCATCTGAACGTAGAACCGGTCGTCCTTGGTGTTCTGCTGAACTATCGGCTGTGGTGGCAGTTCGGTTTGTATCGGCGTGGCAGAGGATTCCGGCGTTTTCAATGTCACTGCATGGACACTGATTTCACCGGCAGGTTCCACCTGGTAGGGATCGATTGCCCGGACCTCTACCGGAGCGGTCCCCCTGTGCAGCATATCCAGCTTGGCTGCTGCGACATAGGAGAGATCAATCAGGCGATTGTCATGAAAGGGGCCCCGATCATTGACTTTCACCACCACGGAACGCCCGTTCTCCAGATTGGTTACCTGGACGTAGGTGGGTAGTGGCAGGGTCCGGTGGGCAGCCGTCATGGCGTACATGTCGTACGCCTCGCCGCTGGAGGTGCGCCGGCCATGAAATTTGGTACCGTACCAGGAGGCTGTTCCCCGCTCAAAATAGCCCTGGCTGTTATTGAGCACATAATATTGCTGCCCGTTAACCTCATAGGAGTCGGGATTACCGTATTTGCTGCGCTGCTCCATCTGGGGAACGGCATCGGGGATGCTGGAAATATCGATCTCCCCCCGTGGGGCCCGATCCCGCTGCAGTGTGCTGCAGGCGGCCATCAGACAGGCAGATAGCAGAACTGCATACTTTTTCCAGCCACCTCCGGCCGGTGTGAGCCAATCCATTATTTATGTTCCCATTGTTTGCGTATTTCGTTACTCAGCTGGTATACCGCCATGGCATACAAGGGACTGTGATTATAACGGGTAATGACGTAAAAGTTGTGCAAACCCAGCCAGAATTCCGGTATGCCTTCAGTCTCAAACTCCAGCAAAGCAGCTGGCTGGTTTTCATCCAGCTGTTCGGGAACCTGGACACCAAAACCGGAAAATTCTGCAAGCGGCAGTTGTGGTTTCATCCCCTTTTTAACCAGCTCCCGGTATTTGTTTCCTGAAACATGAGTTTGTACGGCAATGGGTTCACCCGGCTTCCAGCCGTGCTGCTTGAAGTAGTTGGCCACACTGCCAATGGCATCCACCGGGTTGTCCCACAGGTTGCGATGTCCATCATGGTCAAAATCGACGGCGTAATTCCGGTAGCTGCTGGAGATGAACTGGGGGATGCCCATCGCGCCGGCGTAGGAGCCCTTCAGACTGAGCGGGTCAATCTGTTCTTCACGGGTCATCAGTAGATACTGTTCCAGTTCGCTGGTGAAAAATTTGCTGCGCGGCGGATAGTCGAATGCTAGGGTGGCGAGGGAGTCGATTACCCGGTGCTTTCCTGTGTATCCTCCGTAGCGGGTTTCCACCCCGATGATGGCGACGATAATCTCGGCCGGCACTCCATATTCCTGCTCTGCTCTGGCCAGCGTTTCAGCATGTTCGTCCCAAAAAGAGGCTCCTCCCTTGATGCGTTTTTCAGTAAGGAAAATGGGGCGGTACTGATACCAGGGTTTGCCTTCTGCAGGCTTGCTGATTGCGGCAACGATATCCGGTTGCAGTTTGGCCTGTTTGAACAGGCGGACAAGGCGTTTGCTGTTGAACTGATGCTGTTCGACCATTTTGTTGATAAAGGTATGCAGTTCGGGGTTGTCGGTCAGCTCCTTCGCCATCAGCGAACCGGATGCCGATGCCAGAACAGTGGCAGGAAGAAGGGTGGTCAGAAGATGAAAAAATCTCTTTTTCATGATTGTCAGCCTGTATGTTTCATGGATGATTCCAATAAAGGAATCTGTGATATCTTTGTCGTGGTAAAAGGATGGCCGGTACACTTGCTGCATCAGCGATTGGGGATATTAAAACACATTCATATCACTGCTTGCTATCAGCTGGCAACCAGTTTTCGATGAGTCTGAATGGACATCAGGATACCGAAAGCGGCCATCAGGGTCACCATTGAGCTTCCTCCGTAACTGATGAGTGGCAGCGGCAGTCCTACTACCGGCAGCAGTCCGGTAACCATCCCTATATTCACGAAAAAATAGATAAAAAAGGTCAGCGTCAGGCTGCCGGCCAGCAGACGGGAAAAGCAGTCCTGTGCCTGCATGGCAATGACCATTCCACGCCAGACGATAAACAGATAACCAGCCAGCAGGACCAGAATTCCGGTAAGGCCGAACTCCTCTCCCAGTACCGCAAAAATAAAATCGGTGGAGCTTTCCGGCAAAAAATCGAGATACGCCTGGGTGCCGTTCAGCCACCCCTTGCCAAACCATCCACCGGAGCCAATCGCAATCTTGGACTGGATTATGTGGTAACCGGCGCCCAGGGGGTCGCTCTCCGGATTGAGAAAGGTGAGTACCCGCTGTCGCTGATAGTCATGCATCAGGTGCCAGATGACCGGGGTTGCAACCGCTATCAGACCAAGTACGGAAAAGATCAGCCGTTTTGCAATGCCGGAAAGCAGCAGCACAAAGGCGCCTGCGGTGGCGATGAGCAGAGAGGTGCCCAGATCCGGTTGTTTGACGATGAGCAGCACAGGCACAACAATCAGTACGGTAGCAATGCCGATGACACGGGGTCGGGGAGGAAGATGAAAAGCAGCCAGGTATTGTGCGGCCATCATCGGCACGGCGATCTTCATCAGTTCGGACGGCTGAAAACGAAACAGTCCAAAGTTGAGCCAACGCTGCGCTCCCTTGCCGATTTCACCCAGAATCAATACCGCAATCAGCAGCAATAATCCCAATCCGTAAAGCCAGGGCGCCCAGTGCTGAAAGCTGCGAGGTGGAACCTGTGCCAGGATAAAAGCCACCCCAAAACCTATGCCCAGGCGCGTGGCCTGGCGGATAATAAGCTCCGGATTCTGTTCGCCGGCGCTGTAAAGAATGACCAGGCTGATACCGGATAGAAACAGCAGTCCGACCAGCAGGGGAAGATCGATATGCAGCCGTCTCAGCAGCCGGCCACGATGTGTATCGGCGTTGCCCATGGGAACGGGACCTGCGTTCTGTGTCACCTCTTTTCCCCCTGCATGAATGCGCTGATAACCTTGCCGGCGATGGGTGATGCTATGGCGCCCCCGCTGCCTCCATTTTCCACAATGACCGCTACCACAATACGGGGATTCTCTACCGGCGCAAAGGCGATAAACAGTGCATGATCGCGCAGCTTTTTAATCAGTTTTTTTGCATCATATTTTTGGTCTTTTTTCAGACCAAAGACTTGAGATGTTCCGGTTTTTCCAGCAATCCGGTAGCTGCTTTCGGCAATTCGGCGTGCGGTTCCGTGCGGCCCGTGTACTACCTGGGTCATGGCGTGCTTGACAGTGTTCCAGTTATCGGAATCGATGATGGAAATACTGTTTACAACCTTGACCTTCTGAAGTTCCTGTTTGCCGGTATCGGGAAATTCAATGCTGTGAATCAAGGTCGGTTGCAGGTGCCTGCCATCCGTCGCCAATGCGGCGGTTGTAACTGCCAGTTGCAGCGGGGTAGTCAACGTATAGCCCTGACCGATGCCGGTAATCAAGGTTTCACCGGGATACCAGGGCTGCTGTCGGTGGCGTTTTTTCCACTCGCGGGAAGGTAACAGACCTGTGGCCTCACCTGGCAGGTTAATGCCTGTTTTTTCGCCGAAGCCAAACCTTGCCAGAAAGCTCGACATGCGATCGATACCCAGGTGGTAGGCTAGTTTGTAGTAGTATACGTCACAGGATTCCACAATGGATTTTTCAAGATCAGTATAGCCATGACCACTTCGTTTCCAGTCACGATAGGGTCGTTTGCTCTGAAACTCCGGGAAGTAAGCTCCGTGACAAAAAACACCGCTGTTTTTGTCTATTTTTCCGAACTCCAGTCCGGCCAGACCAATGAAAGGTTTGATGGTTGAGCCGGGGGGGTATTGACCCCTGATAGCGCGATTGAACAAAGGTTGTTCAGTGGAGTCTCTCAGTTCACTGTAGTCTTTTGATTTAATACCGGAGACGAACAAGTTGGGATCGTAGCTCGGCATGCTGACCAGCGCCAGTACCTCACCGTTGTTGGGATCCAGCGCCACCAGTGCGCCGTTCTCCTCACCAAAGGCTCCGGTGGCTATTTGTTGCAGGTGTGTATCGATGGAAAGATGGAGGTTTTGCCCGGGAATGGGCGCGGTCTGGTCAAGAATACGCAGCTTGCGTCCGAGGACGTCGGTCTCTACCTGCTGATAGCCGACAGTGCCGTGCAGAGAAGCTTCATAACTGCGCTCGATACCTGTCTTGCCGATATGGGTGCTGCCCCGGTAGTTTGCGTCATCGATGGTTTTCAGATCAGCTTCACTGATCCGTCCCACGTACCCTACCACATGCGCCATCAAGGCCCCTGTGGGATAGTGGCGGGTCAGACCGGCCTTTATATCGACGCCGGGGAAACGGTAGCGATTGACTGCAAAAACAGCCACCTCTTCATCGCTTAACCGAAACCGCAGGGGAATACTGTTGAATGAGCGTTTACGCTTTCGTTCCTTGTGGAAACGTTCGATAGCGCTATCGTCAATGGGAAGCAGTTTTCTCAATTCGCCAATAGTTGCATCAATATCTTTTATCCGTTCAGGAATCAGCTCCAGCCGGAAAGTCGGTACGTTTTCTGCCAGTACTACGCCGTTGCGATCGTAAATCAGCCCCCGTATCGGTGGAACCGGATAGATGGAGACGCGGTTCTTTTGTGAAAGGGTGGTGAAGTGATCATGTGACAGTACCTGCAAATAGACCAGTCTTGCCACCAGCACAAGCGTAAGGAGCAGAACAAAAACCAGCGCGGTTACTGCCCGGATGGTAAAAATACGGGTATCGCGATAACCATGAATGGCTTCATTTTTGCCCGACTTGTTGCGATATCTCATATTCCGGTAGCCGGTGTGGGGTTTGGCGCTGACGTTTTCTGAGTATTGTGGACTCTTGTTGTTCTGATAATATTGCAGAGAGTGTTTCCCGGCGCGTCCCTATTGCCACGATATGTTTTTGGGGGAAAAATTTCCGTCAAATAAATACTCTGAGTAATCATCTTGCAGATTGATATATTTCCGGATCAGATTACGCTGTATCGGCGTCGAATGTGGCGAAGTACCAGAAAGACAGCGGGCCACGCCAGCATGCTACTGATTGCAGGTATCCAGTAGAGAAATCCGGCAGGGCGGCCACTGACACCCAGCACCCATGCTCCGATGACCCGGAACAGGGAGATAAAAATAAGGACGATAATGGCCTGTTGCCATATCGGGTAGTTGCGAATTCGCTGGTGTAACAACAGCACCAGATAGGCAACAACAGCGAGTCCCAAAGCCTGCTGTCCAAGTAAAGTTCCGGTAGCGGCATCCTGAAACAGGCCGGCCAGCCAGCCGGTTCCTACTCCTACCCGGTGCGGAAGTGCAATGATCCAGTAGATCAGTGCCAATGCTACCCAGTCGGGACGCAGCGGTGCCAACATCGTTGGCAGTGGAAACAGGGCAAGGGCCAGCGCAGCAACGAAGGTGGCGATAATGACAAACCAGCTTTGAGGGTGAGAAGGGATCATTGGCTCTGTTCTGTTGCTGTTTGCGGATCTGATGGGGAGTCATGGGGTGGCACATCCAGTGGGGTTCCCTGTTCCGGACTGGTCCAGACCAGAAGCACTTCGCGGATTCCATCCAGATGGGCTGTTGGCGTTGCCTCTACCCAGGCATACGGCCTGGAGGGCTCATTCTGGATCCGGGTAATTGTGGCAACGGGGTGTCCTGGCGGGAAACGGCCACCCAGTCCGGAAGTGACAAGGACATCACCTGTCCTGATATCGGCGTTGTTAGGAATAAATGGCAGATCCAGGCGGTTTGATGCCCCTGTTCCCATTGCTATGGCACGCAGGCCGTTGCGATTGACCTGTACGGGTGTCGCGTGGCTGGGATCTGTGATCAGCAAGGCGGTACTGGAGAATGGACCGGTGTGAATGATCTGCCCCATAACCCCATTGGCATCGAGCAGTGGTTGGCCCAGAAAGACGTTGTCTCTGGTGCCTTTGTTGATCACAATCTGGCGACTGAACGGATCAAGATCAACTGCTACGATCTCCGCCACCTGAGTCTCCTCTACCGTTTCCCGTGAAGAGTGCAGCAGTTTGCGCAACCGTCTGTTTTCTGCTTCAAGGGTAACCAGCCGCTGCAGCTGGGCATTGAGCAGGGTTTGCCGGGTGCGCAGCTCCTCTACCTCTTTGAGCAGTGTGGCTCGCGATGAGAGATTTTCCGAGGCCGACCGCAGTGGTGCGGTGGAGAGATCCACCAATGTCTGCAGCGGGTAGATCACCAGGGAGAGGGTGCTGCGGATGGTGTCGAGGTAGTGCCAGCGATGATCCATCGTCATGATAACGATGGAAAGCAACATAAAAAATATCAACCGTGTGGTGGTGGATGGCCCCCGGGCGAATAACGTTTTTATTTCAAGCCTCCTGGATATGCTTTATGGCAGCCAGAAGCAACTTGCTTTCTGATTCCGCTGCCATTTTACCTCACACAACCAGGTAATATCATAGAGTGTTGCGGAAGAAGATATCTACAATCTGCATCAGTCCAGGGAGAACAGTTCGGCGCCATGCTGATCAATCATCTCCAGCACTTTTCCTCCGCCACGGGCGACACAGGTAAGTGGATCCTCAGCGATCACTACCGGAAGGCCGGTTTCCTCCATCAACAGACGGTCAAAGTCGCGCAGCAGCGCGCCGCCACCGGTGAGGACCATGCCGCGCTCTGCGATATCTGCTCCCAGTTCGGGGGGGGTCTGTTCCAGCACGGTTTTTACGGCCGCAACGATACTTTTCAACGGTTCCTGCAAGGCCTCCAGCACCTCTGTGCTGTTGACCGTAATTGCGCGCGGGATGCCTTCGGCCAGATTGCGGCCACGCACCTCCATCTCCTGCACCTCATCGGAAGGAAAGGCGGTGCCGATCTCCTGCTTGATTCGTTCTGCCGTGGCTTCACCAATGAGACTGCCATACTTGCGGCGGACATAGTTGATAATTGCCTCATCAAATCGGTCACCGCCCACGCGAACCGAGGTTGAGAATACGATACCGTTGAGCGACAGTACAGCAATTTCGGTGGTGCCGCCGCCGATATCCAGTACCATCGATCCCCTTGCCTCATTGATAGGCATTCCCGCACCCACAGCCGCTGCCATGGGTTCTTCTATCAGGTAGACTTCGCGTGCTCCGGCACCCATCGCTGATTCGCGGATGGCGCGCCGCTCTACCTGGGTTGCTCCACAGGGAACGCAGATCAATACTCGGGGGCTGGGTTTAAGAAAACGTGTTTCATGAACCTTGCGGATAAAGTGCTGCAGCATTTTTTCCGTAATGGTGAAATCCGCGATAACACCGTCTTTCATGGGTCGGATGGCTACAATGTTGCCTGGTGTGCGTCCCAGCATCATTTTGGCCTCATGGCCGACTGCTGCGATGGCTTTGGGGCCGCCGGGACCTCTGTCCTGGCGGATAGCTACCACTGAAGGTTCGTTGAGTACGATACCTTTGTCAAACACATAGACCAACGTGTTGGCTGTGCCAAGATCGATGGATATATCGTTGGAAAAAAGTCCCCGCAAGCGTCCGAATCCGAACATAGTTGTATTTCCCTGCCCTGTGTTGATACTTATTAGCTAATACGCATGTTATTACCAGAGCAGCATTTTTGCCTTACTATCTGAATAAGATAAGGTTTTGCTCTGACCTTTTTGGTATCCAGTCTATCGGTTGATTTCCGGGATATCTGTAGTGTCAATTCCTGTTTTTTCGCATCAACAGTCTGGGACAACTACATTGTTACTAATTTTAGGAAATAAGCAACTTTATCAATGGAACGGATTTGGGGCAAGGAGATATATGTGATAATTTGTACGGCTTTGGTGCTTCATCATCGCGGTTTTTGAAGGAGCACCATTAAAGCCATACCCTGCTACGGAGTCGTTATCATGTCATTGGAAAAAACGGATATCGAAAAAATTGCCCATCTGGCGCGGCTTGAAATTGATCCCGCCGATGTTCCGGATTATGCCCGGAACCTGTCCGGTATTCTCGAGCTGGTGGAGCAGATGAATCAGGTGGATACCGAGGGTGTGCAACCCATGGCGCACCCGTTGCGGATGACGCAGCGGATGCGTGCTGATGAGGTGACCGAATCCAATCAGCGAGACAAGTTTCAGCAGATTGCTCCGCAGGTGGAGGCGGGGCTGTATCTGGTGCCGAAAGTGATTGAGTAGAGGATCAGGACAAACAGGATGCACAACAAGACGATTACCGAGCTGGCTGCCGGTCTCAGGGCGAAGGAGTTCTCCAGCGTTGAGCTGACCCGCTGCTATCTGGATCGGATCAACCGTTATGACCGGCAGCTCAACAGCTATATTACGGTCTGTGAGGATCATGCCCTGCAGCAGGCGCAGGCAGCTGACCAGGCGATAGCCGCCGGCGATGCTGCCTCTCTCACCGGTATCCCGCTGGCGCAAAAGGATATTTTTTGTACGGATGGGGTAAAGACCAGCTGCGGCTCCCGGATGCTGGACAACTTTGTTGCTCCGTATGATGCCGGAGTGGTTGAGCGGTGTAACAGTGTCGGCATGGTCATGCTCGGCAAGACCAACATGGATGAGTTTGCCATGGGCTCATCCAACGAGACCAGCTATTACGGCCCGGTGCGTAATCCCTGGGATCCGGATGCCGTTCCCGGTGGCTCTTCCGGCGGTTCCGCCGCGGCCGTGGCAGCCCGCCTGGCGCCGGTCGCCACCGGGACCGATACCGGTGGCTCCATCCGCCAGCCTGCTTCGCTGTGCGGTATTACCGGCCTGAAACCGACCTACGGACGGGTTTCCCGCTACGGCATGATAGCCTTTGCCTCCAGTCTGGATCAGGGCGGGGTGATGGCCCGCACCGCAGAGGATGCCGCGCTGCTGCTCAATGTGATGGCCGGTTTCGACGAGCGCGATTCCACCAGTGCGGAACAGCCTGTCCCTGACTATGGGGCAACGATTGATGACTCCATCGCCGGCCTGAAAATCGGTCTTCCACAGGAGTATTTTGCCGAGGGTTTGAGTGCAGATGTGGCCAGGGCGATCGAGTCTGCCATTGACGAGTACCGGAAACTGGGGGCGGAGGTGAGAGAGATCTCCCTGCCCAACACCGGTCTGGCGGTGCCCACCTACTATGTGATTGCGCCTGCCGAGTGCTCTTCAAACCTTTCCCGCTTTGATGGTGTGCGGTTCGGTTATCGCTGCAACGATCCGGTGGATCTGGAAGATCTCTACAAACGCTCCCGTGGCGAAGGGTTTGGTGCCGAGGTGAAGCGCCGCATCATGATCGGAACCTATGCGCTGTCAGCCGGCTACTATGACGCCTACTACCTCAAGGCCCAGCAGCTGCGCCACCTGATCAGCGATGATTTCGCCAAGGCCTTCGAGGATGTGGATGTCATCATGGGGCCGACCTCGCCCACGGTGGCCTTCAATCTGGGAGAGAAAAGCAGCGATCCGGTCTCCATGTACCTATCGGATATCTATACCATTGCCGTGAACCTGGCCGGTCTGCCCGGCATGTCGATCCCGGCTGGTTTCATCAATCAGCGGCCGGTGGGGCTGCAGATCATCGGCAACTATTTTGATGAAGCCCGCCTGCTCAATGTTGCCCAC
>JAJRUX010000123.1 GCA_024277575.1 Gammaproteobacteria bacterium
CTGGAAACACTACCACCCGTTACTCCTGCGGTTCCAAAACAGGAACAGCACTTGTCCAAACCGGAAGTCGAGATAACAGAAACCCAGGGAGACAAAAAAGCTATTACCCTAAACCTGGATAGAAAAGGGGGCTTTGACGCAAATGCGCTTGAAGAGCGCCTTAGAAAACTGCTGGACAATCCGGAAGAACATTGACAGCTACGAAGTGAACTCTGCCACTATACGATGATAACTCGCGAGGCGGCGTCTGCTTGTTTTTCCCCGCTCTACGGCGGCGAGCACAGCACAGCCGGGTTCCACTCGGTGAGTGCAGTCCCGGAAACGGCACTGTCCCGCAAACTCCCTGAACTCCACAAACCCCTCGGCAATTTCCGCAATCGACATTTTTCCCAGCCCGAATTCACGCACCCCGGGTGAGTCGATGAGCCCACCACCCTGCGGCAAGCGATAGAGCCGAGCAGTTGTTGTCGTGTGCACCCCTTTGCCACTGGCTTGAGAAAGCTCTGCCACCCTTGCATTGATATTCGGCAGCAGGGCATTTATCAGGGAGGATTTCCCCACACCAGATTCACCGCTGAAAATCGTGTTCTTTCCTCTAATCACAGAAAGCAGGTCATCAAGACCACTCCGCTTTTTAGTGCTGGCAAAAATCACCCGGTAGCCTATATCCGAGTAACCGGACAGACGCTGTTTCAGATCTGTCAACTCCTGTTCTGTTAGCAGATCCATTTTGTTTATCAATAACAGGGGAGTGATACCGGTATGTTCTGCCGCAACCAGATAGTGATCGATAAGATCTTCATTGATACCGGGCGATGGCGCTGCAACAACAACAATATAATTGATATTGGCGGCAACAGGTTTTGTTCGACCGCGCGGATCCGGACGGGAGAGAAGAGTACGGCGCGCTAACAGGCGCTCTACCACCCCGTTGCCCTGAGTGCTTTCCCGCCAGATGACCCGATCCCCGCAGACCACCGCATCCAGACTGCGTCTTGCAACACAGCGATGGATTTTCCCCTCCTTGCTCTCAATATCCAGAAAGGAGCCGTAATTTGCTATAACGACCCCTTCCTGTTCGGAGTGTGGGGGAATTGAAGATGAAGTGCTGTTGTTGGTCATGAAAAGGCAGGTTAGTCTCTGTTAAACTGGGTGGCAAGTCAGATTGGCACTATTTTCGGGAGAGATACATGGAACCAAACCGTGATAACCTTATCTGGATCGATCTGGAAATGACAGGCCTGGATACCGTTCGGGATGTCATTATTGAAATTGCCACTGTCATAACCGACAGCCAGCTGAATATACTCGCCGAGGGACCCGTACTGGCCATCCACCAGGACGAAAAACGGCTGACAGGCATGGATGAGTGGAATACCGCCCAGCATACAAAATCCGGCCTGGTGAATCGGGTCCGAAAAAGCACTGTAAGCGAGGCTGAAGCAGAGGCACAGACATTAGCCTTTGTCGAACAGTATGTCCCTGCCGGAGCTTCACCCATGTGTGGCAACAGTATCTGTCAGGACCGGCGCTTTCTGGCTCGCTGCATGCCTCGGCTGGAAGCCTGGTTCCATTACCGCAATCTTGATGTCAGCACCCTCAAGGAGCTGGCGCGACGCTGGGCACCCGAGGTCCACAAATCCTTTTCCAAAAAACCCACTCATCTTGCACTGGCTGACATTCACGACTCCATCCGTGAGCTGATTCACTACCGGGAACACTTCTTGCATATTTAACTGCAAGATGTCTGAAACCAAGCAATCTGAAAAAATCGACTGCTACAAATGCCAGCATTTTTATATTACCTGGCAAGCATCTTTTCCTTACGGCTGCCGCGCAATAGGCTTTAAGTCCCGCCGCAGCCCAGCCCAGGAAGTACTTCAGACATCCCATGTGCAATGCCTGCTTTTTTTGCACAAGTAGCGCCGGAATATTGCCACTCGGATACATGAGAGTGTACGTTTTTCCGGCACATGTAGTTAATACCCATTGGGGCATACACATGCCGGAAACGGGTACAGCCGTGGAGTTAGTACATTGGGAACAGCAGCAGCTTACAGCAATACACAAGTGCAAGTCGCTAACATTTCAAATTAACTGGTGATGACTCATACGCCACTGGTGAAACGGATAGCACATCATTTGATAGGACGATTACCAACCAGCGTAATGGCAGACGACATGATTCAGGCAGGGATGCTGGGTCTGCTCGATGCCGCACAGCGATACGACACCAGGCAGGGCGCCAGTTTTGAGACCTATGCAACGCTGCGTATCCGTGGCGCCATGATCGATGAGTTGCGCCGCAATGACTGGGCACCGAAATCAGTACATCGCAAGGCCCGCAATCTCTCAGCAGCAGTGCAGGTGATCGAAAACCGTACCGGACGAGATGCACGTGATGAAGAAATAATGGCTGAAATGGGAATATCTTCAGCTGAATATCACAAGATCCTGCGCGATAGTTGTAACAGCAAGATTTTCAATTTTGATGATCTTGGAACCGAAAATGATCCGTTGAGCATGATTGCCGGTAACAGCGCCAATCCACTTGATGAACTGGAGGATGAACGGTTTCGCGGCAGACTGACTGATGCCATCGCTTCGCTGCCTGAGCGGGAACGAATGGTATTGTCCATGTATTACGACAAGGAGCTCAATCTAAGGGAAATCGGGCAGATACTGGGAGTAAGTGAGTCACGGATAAGCCAGATTCTCAGTCGTTCCTACGCGAGACTGCGAGCCAGGCTTAGCGATGCTTAATAACCTGCGACACTAATAAATAGTTGGGGATGAATAGGTAGTTGAATACGGCCCACCGCCCTGCATTTAACATAATATACATTATGCGAACTTATGGATGGGTAAAAATATAGGCAATATACGAATTTTGTTAAGTTTTTCTCGCTCTGTCCGCTAATGAATCTAACAATGCAATCCTTAATCTAGAATAAAAAGGAAAGTCAAAATGGCGTCTTTATGTCCTGAAGATCTGATTCGGCAGAATGTTGAGCTGGCTTCGATGCCGGAAATTATTGTACGACTGAACCAGGTCGTCGATGACCCATACAGCACTGCCAAAGATATTAGTGATATCATAAGCGAAGATCCTGCTTTGACGGCTCGTCTGCTACGGATTGTTAATAGCCCCTTTTACGGTTTCCCGTCACAAATAGACACTATTTCCTTGGCCGTAACCATAGTCGGCACCCAGCAACTGCGATTGCTGGCCCTGGCCAGTTCCACCATCCGCCAGTTTGCCAACCTGCCAAATCAGTTCGTGACCATGGAAACCTTCTGGCGTCACAGTTTTTCTGCTGCTGTCGTTTCCCGTACCATTTCAAAGCTATCCAAAGAACCGGATGGTGAACAGTACTTTATTGCGGGTCTACTGCATGACCTGGGAAGCCTAATCATCTATAGCACCATCCCCACTCTAGCTAAAGAAGCAATCACCCATGCCCGTCGCAAAACCCTCCCTGTATATCAGGCAGAACGGGCAATTATCGGTTTTGACCACGCCATGGTTGGCTCTGCTCTGCTGCGTCACTGGAATCTGCCGGAAGCGCTGATTGAGGCTGTTGCCTGCCATCATGAGTTGGGAGATATCAAAGTCTGCCCCAAACACAAGGCCATTACCCATCTTGCAAACATCGTTGCCAACTCCATTAATCCAGGTTTGCTGTTATACCGCCAGACCCTTGAGCCGGATCCAGTTGCCTGGGAACTGATTGGACTGGAATCCGACACTATCGACGAAGCCCTGGACGATATTGAAAAAGAGATCAATGAGGCAATTTCTGCTTTCTCATTACACAGTGTTGCTTAAATAAACCAGCACCTTACCTGCTGTACTGGATCCAGTTTCAACAATTCTAGCGGATCCAGTACCGGCGGAAAGCAATATGACAAAACCTGCATTTCTTCCTGCTTTTTTCAAATTTTATTCCCTATTATCTAATCACTCTGTCATACTCTCACAGGCTGTAGGTTATTTGACACAAGTCAAGGCATTTAACACACATGCGCCCCATACTACGTCCAGAAAATGAATTGAAGTTAGATAGACAGCAATAGCCTGAAAATTATTGCGAAGCGGGCTTTTTACTAAAATTCCATATTAAGTTCAGGAGGATTTTTCAATGAGTAACGATAAAAACAAGCAGTCTCTCCCCCAGCGTCATAGCGAAGACTGTACAACAGTTGAGGGATTGCAGGAGGATGTAAGTCGACGAAAATTTCTTGGAATAGCTGCATTCACCGGGCTTGCCGGCGCAGGGCTATCAGTCGGCTTGGCATCATGCGGAAAGGCCCCGGAAAAAGCATCAACCGGAACTGCATCATCCACGGCTCCGGCAAAACAATCAGGCGGATTGTCGTACCACGTTGATCCCGGTCAGCTGGATACCTACTACTCCATGTATAGCGGCGGCCATTCCGGTGACGTACGCATTATCGGTGAACCTTCAGGTCGCGAACTTATCCGCATACCGGTATTCAATATAGACTGCATGAGTGGTTGGGGTATTACCAACGAATCGAAAGCTGTTATTGGAACCAAGCCTGATGGCAGTCTCAAATACACCACCGGAGATACGCACCATGTACACGGGTCGTATGAGGATGGGACCTATGATGGCAAATATTTCTGGGTAAACGACAAAATCCATTCACGTCTCGCCCGTATTCGTGGCGATGTGATGGTTTGTGACAAGATTACCGAACTTCCGAATATACAGGGGTTCCATGGCATTTTTCCGGACAAACGGGATCCGGTCGATCCAAACATCAATCACACCACGCGGGTGTTCTGTGGTAGCGAGTTCCGTATTCCACACCCCAATGATGGCAGCAACATGGATGATACCGATGCCTACTATGGCCTGTTCACCTGTGTAGATGCCGAAACCATGAAAGTACGCTGGCAGGTCAAGGTAGATGGCAATATGGATCTTTGTGCCACCTCCTACGACGGAAAACTGGCTGCAACTAACCAGTACAATACTGAAAAAGGGGTCACTTTCCCCGGCATGATGTCTGCAGAACGCGATAGCTGCGTATTCTTCAACATCGCCCGCATTGAGGCAGCTATCAAGGCCGGTAACGTCATTAGCAGCCCTGATGGCTCTGATGTGCCAATTGTAGATGGAACCAAAGCGGCAAATGCCGATCCCAAGACTGCCATCACCTGCTATGTGCCAATCCCAAAAAGTCCTCATGGCGTCAATGCCAGCCCGGACGGTAAATACTTTGTTTGCTCCGGCAAGCTCTCCCCCACCGCTTCAGTAATCGAGCTCAGCCGGGTACTTCAATGGTTTGATGGTGAATTAAAAGACCCCCGTGATGCAGTAATCGCAGAACCGGAAATCGGTCTCGGGCCGCTGCATACCTCCTTTGATGGCCGCGGCAACGCCTACACTACCCTGTTCCTGGACAGCCAGATTGTCAAATGGAATGTGGACGCTGCCATCAAGGCATATCAGGGTGATAAAAACGCCAAGGTTATTATCGACAAAATTGATGTCCACTATCAGCCGGGCCACCTCAATGCCTCCATGAACGAGACCAAGGAAGCAGATGGCCAGTGGCTGGTCATTGGTAATAAATTCTCCAAGGATCGTTACCTTCCAGTTGGTCCGATGCACCCGGAAAATGAGCAACTGCTAGATATCACTGGGGAGAAAATGCGTCTGGTTCATGAGACACCGGTCTATCCCGAACCCCACGACTTCATTGTCATCAAACGTGACGTGATAAAAACCCGTCAGGTCTACAACATTGATGATTTCCCCAATGCAGTCAAGGATCAGAAAGACTCGAGAGTTGAACGTAACGGCAACAAGGTCACAATCTACCTGACCTCAATGGCTCCTGCTTACAGCATGACCGAGTTCAGGGTAAAACGAGGTGATGAAGTAACAGTCGTTCTGACCAACCATGACAAAGTTGAGGATCTGGGGCATGGATTTGCCATTCCCAAGTACAACATCAACTTTGTTGTAAGCCCGCACGAAACCAAATCAGTAACTTTCATAGCCGATAAACCGGGTGTTTATTGGTGCTACTGCACACATTTCTGCCATGCATTGCACCTTGAGATGCGTAGCCGGTTACTGGTAGAAGCTTAACGACAAGCAATGATGGCTATCTGGCGGGGGGTTCCCCCCGCCAGAGCTTGGTAGCGCGTTGTTATCCAAGAATATAGTTCTTGTTCTGTTTACAATTTCAACCCTGTTTACAATACCATTTGTTCTCTTTTAAAGTTATACTTGAGACTCAAGTTTAATTGAGCTTTCGTTTAACTGTTCGCTGTTACCGGAAAACTCAGTCGATATTTACCGTGTAGTTCGCCAAAAACATGCTGGTCAAATGTCAAATGGTGAACCGTATTTAGATGGGCAGCCTCAATGTTTATACCGATAAATTTCTGCACGCCCGAACGCCAAAGCCTGGGTTCAAAACTGTTGATAAACCTTTTCTGTGGACTGTTATTGACTCTGGCGGGTCTGTCCGCCGGTCATGCAAGCTCTTACGAGGCTCCGCTTCCGGTGCAACTCTCAACCGATCCCGATATGTGTGCTTATGCGCCATGCCAAGAGGTTATTGACGCCGACAGCTTTTCTCACCGCAAGGGTCGGCCCAGTTATGTGGAGGCTTACAAAACAACAGAAGGGAAAAAGAAACTTGTAGGGTATGTGTTCCTGTCCACTGATATTGTCGATATCCCGGCCTATTCCGGAAAGCCGGTGGTAACGCTGCTGGGTATGGATACAAAAGGCATTATCACAGGAGTAAAAATATTACGCCACAGTGAGCCTATCCTGCTGGTAGGAATACCGGAGTCAGAGCTGACCAAGTTTATCAAACAGTATGTAGGAAAATTTGCTGGCGATAAAATCGAGATTGGTAGTGCTCGCGAGGATGAAGGGTACATTGGTGTGGATGCTATCAGTGGCGCCACTGTAACAGTCATCGCCCAAAACCAGGTGATTCTGCGCTGTGCCATTGAGGTTGCCAAACAGGTGGGGATTATTGAACCCATCGTCAGACCTCCTGCCAAATTCAGAGACCTGTCAGAACTGCGTGACTGGAATACCCTCCTGAAAGAAGGAAGCATTCAGCGCCTGACCGTCCAGCATGAAGATATTGGGGAAAAGGATACTGGCAATCCCTATATTGATCTCTACTTTGGCTATCTGAATGCTCCGGTTGTCGGAAAAAGTATACTCGGCGAAAGAAATTACCGACGCCTGATGAAGGATCTTGGGCCATCGGATCATGCCATTTTTATCATTGCCAACGGGGATGCCTCGTTCAAGGGCTCCGGGTTTGTGCGCGGTGGCATCTATGATCGCATCCAGATTGCACAAGACATGGAGACCATTACCTTCCGTGATACTGATTACCTCCCTCTCTACCATATAGACGCACCGGGAGCTCCAAAGTATCACGAGTCCGGAATATTCATTATCCGTAGTGAATCATTCAGTGCAGCCTATCCCTGGAGTCTGGTTTTCCTGGCCAACCGGCAGGACAAACAGAGCAAGGATATCAAGACCTTCATCAACTTTGACCGGGAATACTGGATCCCGGGAACCTACCTGGAGGGTGGCAGACCTGATTACAAACGGCCTGACCCAACTTGGCTGACAGTGTGGAAAGCCAAAAAAGTGGAGATCATTCTGTTCATACTGCTGTTGGCAGGAGTAACCGTTTTCTATGCATTGCGCGATAGGTGGGTGCGGCGCGCCAGCTACAGGGACAAGCGCTGGATCTCCATACCAAAATATTTTTTCTGGATCAGCAGCTTGGGCTTCGTCGGCTACTATACAATGGCACAACCCAGCATTACCCATGTAATGACGTGGTTCCATTCACTGATATACGGCTGGAAATGGGAGCTGTTTCTTACTGACCCCATCATTTTTATCTTCTGGTGGTTTATTATCATAACGCTGTTTATCTGGGGGCGCGGTCTGTTCTGTGGCTGGTTGTGCCCTTACGGCGCACTCCACGAATTAACCTTTAAAATTGCCGGAGCCTTGGGTCTGAAAAAATATCAGTTTTCCCTGCCCATGCCGTTGCATAACAAACTGAAATGGCTAAAATACCTCATCTTCCTGGGTCTGCTGGGAGTCTCTTTTTACTCCATCGGCATGGCCGAAAAACTGGCTGAGGTAGAGCCGTTCAAGACCACCTTCCTCACAGGTATCTGGAGCCGCTCATGGCCATTTATACTGTACTGGCTGGTACTATTCGCCTTGGCGATAGTGATCGAGCGCCCGTTCTGCAAATACCTGTGCCCGCTGGGAGCTGGTCTTGCCATACCCTCCACTTTCCGCCTGTTCGGGCTCAAACGGAAGCAGGAGTGCCAGACCTGCCATGCCTGCGCCAATGATTGCGGATCGCTGGCTATCGACGAGCAGGGGAAAATTGATCAGCGAGAATGTATGCTTTGTCAAAGCTGTATGATTCTGTATTATGATGACCATGCCTGCCCTCCTCTCTCTCAAGAGCGGAAACGACGCGAGAAGGCTGACCTGCCGTTGACCAAAATTGGTTCGGATGGTTATTTCATCCCAATAAAAGAGGTTAAATGAATCTGCGCATTGTCAGAAACACAGCGATAATTCTGTTTCTGCTTTGTAGCGCACCTCTTTATGCCAAAGAGTGGCGGGTTTTGCCGGGACAGAGCATAGCTGCTGCTGTGCAGGGAGCCCGACCGGGGGATATTGTTGCAGTTGAACGGGGTTATTACGAAGAGCATCTTCTCATTGACAAACCGCTAACCCTGCGTGGACTAAATCGCCCGACACTGAGCGGCAGTAACAGCGGTGATGTCATCCGGGTCAAGGCGGTAGATGTAGTTATTGACGGTTTCATTATTCGTGACAGTGGCAAGGATCTGACAGCCCAGAATGCGGGGATCTACATTGAGCCGGGCGCCCATCGAACGATAGTACAGAACAACGACCTGACCTATAATCTGTTCGGAATCTGGATTGAGACCGTGGATGGTGTCCAGGTCATCAATAACCTGATCACCGGAAAGCGCGATCTTCTGTCGGCCGATCGCGGTAATGGAATTCAACTGTACAACACCACCAACGCCCGGATTATCGATAACAACATCAGCTTCTGCCGTGATGCCATCTACGTTGATATTTCCAATCATGCAGTATTCCGTGGCAACAAACTCCACCATCTGCGTTACGGCACCCACTACATGAATTCCCATAACAATCTGTGGGAAAATAATGAAAGCTACCTGAATCGTGGCGGACTGGCACTTATGATGGTGCGCGACCAGGTAGTGCGTAACAACATCGCCTGGGGAAATACCGACCACGGTATTCTATTGCGAACCATGCAGGATTCTACACTGGAGAACAATGTAGTCGCAAAAAATGGCAAGGGTTTTTTTATCTACGATGCCGAGTACAACACTGTCAAGGACAATCTTATTATCAACAACCGGATAGGACTCCATCTGTGGGCCGGCTCCATACATAATAATGTAGAGGGCAACGATTTTATTCATAACCAAGATCAGGTACGTTATGTGGCGGCACGCGATGAGCTCTGGGGCAAGGAACGAGGAAACTACTGGAGCAACTATGTGGGTTGGGATCGTGATGCCAATGGTTATGGGGATGTCCCCTATGTGGCGAATGATGTGGTTGATCGTTTGATATGGCAATATCCTTACATAAAACTTCTCATGAGCAGCCCTGCGGTACAGACCCTGCACATGGTTGCCCGGCAATTTCCGCTATTACGCTCACCCAGCATCATCGACCTGAAACCGAGGATGCAACCCTACCACTCCGACTGGGGCCGCTGGTTTGAAAAAAAGCATAATTGAAGTCAATCAGGTTACCAAACGGTATGGCGAGATCCTTGCTGTGGACAAGGCAAATCTGTCCATTTACAAGGGAGAAATTTTCAGCCTGATTGGACATAATGGCGCTGGGAAAAGTACCCTGTTTAAAATGATGCTGGGCCTGCTTCAACCAAGCAGTGGTGGAATTCGTATTCAGGGTAAAACGGTAAACGGCAAACAATTTCGCCAAGTAAAGCGCCACATTGGTTACCTGCCGGAAAACATTGTATTTTATGATCATCTGAGCGGTCTTGAAACCCTGCGTTTTTTAGGCGCCTTAAAGGGGGCAGATCTTGACTCCTGCGGACTGCTATTGGATAAGGTAGGATTACTGAAAGCCGCACGCCGACCGGTGCGGGGTTACTCCAAGGGCATGCGACAACGGTTGGGATTTGCCCAGGCACTGCTGGGAGATCCGGATCTCCTGTTCCTGGATGAGCCAACCACCGGGCTGGATCCAGCCGGGATTCGAGAATTCTACCAGTTCCTGAATGAGCTGAAAGAGCAAGGCGTAACCATCATCCTCTCCTCACACAACCTGGCTCAGATTCAGGAACAGGTGGATCGTATCGCCTTAATGAAGCTGGGACACATTCTGACGACAGGCTCGGTACAGGAGCTGCGGGAACAACTGGATCTGCCGTTACATTTTCAGATCTCGCTACGTTCAGCAGCTGAAGATTCGTTACACCACCTACTGGCAGAGTTTTCTGATTGCAAAACCCACATTACCGGAAAAACAATATCCATTCATTGCAACCGGAAACAAAAAATGCCTCTACTTGCCGCCCTCACCACCCTTGATGCTGTAGAAGATATCGCTATACAGGAGCCTTCACTGGAAGACCTGTTTCTCGGCTATGTGGATGAATCATCCCCCAGTCAACAAACAACTGCACCGAACTGATATGTCAATTGAGCTCAAACAGATTGGAACTATCGCACAAAAAGAGTTCTGGGACCGCATCCGCAACAGATGGGTGTTGGCGGTAACTGCAATTTTTATTTTCTTTGCCTTGGTTATTGCCTATTTTGGTGCATCTCAGGAAGGGGTGGTCGGTTTCAGCAGCATCGAGTTGACCATTGCCAGCCTGGTAAGCCTGGCCATCTATCTGGTACCTCTGATTGCCCTGATTCTGGGTTACGACGCCATTGTCGGCGAGCGTGAGCGCGGTTCACTGGATCTGCTGCTGGCACTGCCAATTACCCGGTTTGAACTACTGCTGGGGAAATACATCGGCCTCTCCACGGCACTTACCTTTTCCATTGCAACCGGCTTCGGCCTGGTCGGCCTGTTTCTCTCCTACCAGATCGATTTGGGGGCACTTGGTCAGTATGCCGGTTTCATGCTCAGCACCATTCTGATGGGGATGGCCTTTCTGAGCCTCTCTTTCCTCATTTCTGTACTGGCGACCAACAAAACCATTGCCAGTGGAACTGCAATCGCACTGTGGTTTTTTTATGTCCTCATCTATGACCTGATCCTGCTTGGAGTACTTGTTGTTACCGAAGGGCAGATGGGTGGTGATTTTTTCCCCTTTTTACTTCTGCTCAATCCTGCAGATATTTTCCGTATTCTCAATATCTTCAGTTTGGAGCAGGTAAAAACGCTGTATGGACTGGCAACCGTGTTTCCTGAATCACTGGCCAATCCATGGGTGCTGAGTGTCAGCATGTTATTCTGGATAGTTGCTCCCTTGGGAGTGGCTTACTGGAAATTCAGGTAAGGAGATTATTAATGATATCGCAACGAGAGAAAAAACTTTTATTGACACTCCTCGCAGCCCTGTTTCTGTTGATAGCGGTTGCAGGTTGTTCCGGCAGCGATACCCCGGTTCAAGCAGTGGAGCCCAACCGAAGTTCGATGTGCGCCCTGGATGGGATGTTGCTGGTTGACTATCCCGGACCCAAGGGACAGATCCTCTATAACGATGGGGAAAGAGAGTTCTACTGTGATACGGTAGAACTGCTTTCCATCTACCTGCGCCCTGAGCAACAGCGGCGTATTCGTGCAATCTTTACCCAGGACATGGGTAAAGCTGACTGGAAAGAGCCTCGTGACCACTGGATCGATGCAACAAAAGCCTTTTATGTACAAGGTAGTAAACTGCACGGTTCCATGGGGCCTACCTTTGCCACCTTTGCCAATAAGGAAGATGCCGAGTCTTTCATCAAGGAACAAGGCGGGAAGCTGTTGCGCTTTGAGCAGATAACCATAGATATGGTTGATTTGCGTGGTGGCGCAAAACATGATCACTCAATGTAGGCAATGAACTCCAATGGATAATTTTTACGAAAATCTTTCCCCTGAGGATGTACAGATCCTGGACAGCCTCTCCAAATTGCTGATTGAACTCAGAGAGAGCCGTGCCGCCCTGCTGGATCACTACGGGGTCAATGACGATACAGAACTTTTTGAAAAAATTCGCACAGGTGATATCGATGAACACCCCGCCTATGAGGTCTACTTGGGGGCAAAACTGATAGAGTCCACCCGCGAAGCAGTACGTAAAGAGTTGCGAGACTACATGTTGGAGAAATAACCAGTGACACTACACGCAGAGCTAATTGACGAAATTATCAGCCACTATGGGGAACAACTGGCAGATACTCCGCAACAGAGCTACGATGCTGTAACTCTCTCTTTTGCCACAGGGCTGGCGATGGAGATTCGCTTCGCCAGTGCAGATGAATACTCACTGAAATGGAATGAAGCAGAGACAGAGTTTCGTATTGACACAGCGCCGCTGCATCCAGAACTTTCCACTTTCCCAAATCACCTGCATCTTGGCGATGGAGAGCTACGCGCTGATCCTTTCACCACCCCCGGAAATTCTCCCTGGGATAATCTCAAAGCAGTACTGGATACCATTTTGGAAAATCCGTTGATAGAGTAGCCACCAGGAGTCTGTCGGGTTTAGGTAATCGTAGCGAGCTGGTGGGAGAGCGAGTCAAAATGTTTCCGGTTTTGAGGCGAATAGTGGATCTATTTAACGAAAAACCGGGGACATTTTGGCCGCTCTCCCATCAGCGTAGTAGATTATTCCCAAATCCGACAGACTCCTAGTACTCTTTCAAGGTAATAAGTTAGAATTCAGTTGGTCTGTCAGCGTTCAGGGCAAGGCGCGCCTCACAGGGAATGGCCTTAGTCCTTGCCAAGCGCTGCAACGCCGCTGCGAAGCACCACAGGAACGCTGAATCCTAATTTATTACCTTGAAAGAGTACTAGAGTCAGCTGGTTACCACGAAATACGCACAATGCAAACCACCGCCGGTCTTTTCTCCTACCGAAAATTCTGGGCCCATCGTTTCGGTACTGCGCCCTTCCTGCCCATGTCGCGCAAAGAGATGGATAATCTTGGCTGGGATGCCTGCGATATCATCCTGGTAACCGGCGATGCCTATGTTGACCATGCCAGTTTTGGAATGGCAATCGTCGGGCGCCTGCTGGAGGCCCAGGGATTCCGGGTCGGTATTATTTCCCAGCCGGACTGGACCAGTACCGAAGACTTTACCCGGCTCGGCAGGCCAAATCTGTTTTTCGGCATCACCGCCGGCAACATGGATTCGATGATAAACCACTACACTGCCGACCGGCGCATCCGTTCCAATGATGCCTATACACCGGATGGCCTTGCAGGAAAACGGCCTGACCGGGCGGTTATCGTCTACTCCCAGCGTTGCCGGGAGGCCTGCAAGGGCCTACCGATTATTATCGGAAGCATTGAGGCCAGCCTGCGCCGTATCGCCCACTACGACTACTGGTCTGACAAGGTACGTCGCTCTATCCTGCTCGACTCCAAGGCGGATCTGCTGCTTTACGGCAACGCGGAACGAGCGATAGTTGAAGTTGCCCACCGGCTCGCCAAGGGGGAGAAGGTAACAGAGCTTACCGACATTCGAGGTACCGCTTTCATGTCCAGCGACCTGCCGGCAGGGTGGGAGGAGATTGATTCCAGTGAAATTGACACCACCGGTGCACCCGCTCCACAACGAAACCCTTACGCAGACACGGCGAACTGTTCCCCGGACAACGCCCAATCGCTGATAAAAAAAGAGGCCACCAGGCGTCAAAAAAAACCAAAGACTGATCGCTCTCATACCGTAATCAGTCTGCCTTCCTACGAAAGTGTAAAACGTGATACCACTCTCTACGCCCATGCTTCCCGCATCCTCCATATCGAAACTAACCCGGGCAACGCACGTGCCCTGCGGCAACGACATGGTCAACGCTACGTCTGGCTGAATCCCCCCCCGATTCCACTTACTACGGCCGAAATGGATGCGATCTATGATCTACCTTTTCGGCGAACCCCTCACCCGTCTTACCATGGGAAAAAAATTCCGGCGTACGAAATGATCCGTTTTTCCATTCCCATCATGCGCGGCTGTTTCGGCGGTTGCACCTTCTGCTCGATTACCGAACATGAGGGACGTATCATTCAGAACCGGTCGGAAACCTCCATTATCCGCGAAATTGAGGCCATACGAGATGAAGTGCCTGGCTTCACAGGCATTATTTCTGATCTTGGTGGGCCGACTGCCAATATGTACCGCCTGGCCTGCAAGGATCCGAAAATTGAAGCGGCCTGCCGCCGCCTCTCATGCGTCTATCCGGGCATTTGCAAGAACATGAGCACCGATCACAGCGCACTGATTAAGCTCTATCGCCGTGCCCGCTCGCTACCGGGGGTAAAAAAAGTGCTGATTGCCTCCGGCCTGCGCTATGATCTTGCCGTCGAATCACCGGAGTACGTCAAAGAACTGGTCAGCCACCATGTCGGAGGATATCTGAAAATCGCTCCAGAGCACACCGAGCAAGGACCGCTCTCGAAGATGATGAAACCGGGAATCGGCAGCTATGACCGCTTCAAGCAGATGTTCGATACATTCAGCAAGGCTTGCGGCAAGGAGCAGTACGTGATCCCCTACTTCATCGCCGCCCATCCTGGTACGACACTGGAGGATATGCTTGAGCTCGCCCTGTGGTTGAAGAAAAACGGCTTCCGCCTTGATCAGGTACAGGCTTTTTTGCCCTCTCCGATGGCTACCGCCAGCGCAATGTATCACACTGGCCGCAACCCATTGCATCGAATCAGTTACAGCAGTGAAAAAGTCACTATCCCCAAGGGCCTGAAGATGCGTCGGTTGCATAAAGCCTTTCTGCGTTACCACGATGCCAACAACTGGCCGCTACTGCGCGACACCCTGAAAGAGATGGGACGTAGCGATCTGATTGGCAATGGCAAGCGGCATCTGGTACCCAGCTGGCAGCCATCAGGCACCGGCGAAAAATCAGAAGGACGCCGTCAAAAAAGCAAAGCTGCATCCCGAATCAGAACTATCCGATCCTCACGGCAGAAAAGCAGACCTTCTACAACACCAGGAAGAAAAAGAAAGCATTAAAATATGGCCATTTATGCTATCGGTGATATCCAGGGCTGCTTCGATGCCCTGCAACGGCTACTGGAGCAGATCAAATTTTCTCCGGATAGCGACCAGCTCTGGTTTACCGGTGATCTGGTCAATCGCGGATCAAAATCTCTTGAGACTCTCCGTTTTGTCAAACAACTTGGAAAACAAGCAATAACCGTATTGGGAAACCATGATTTGCATCTGCTCGCTATTGATGCAGGATACTGCAAACTCAACAAGGGCAGCGACACTCTGCTACCTGTATTGACCGCTCCCGACAGAGAAGAACTGCTGGAGTGGCTGCGTTATCGTCCCCTGCTTCACCTCGATACCGGATTAAACACCGCCATGATACATGCTGGACTGCCGCCACAATGGGATATCACCCAGGCCCAGCAGCGCGCTACCGAAGTCGAGACGGTACTGCGCGGAAAAAAATGGAGGAGTTTTTTCAAGCATATGTACGGTAATCAGCCTGAATACTGGAGCAAGGAGTTACAAGGTTGGGATCGCCTCCGTTTTATCGTCAACTGTTTTACCCGGCTGCGCTACTGCACGACAAAGGGGAAAATAGATTTTCGGGAAAAGGGCAAACCGGGTACCCAACCGCCAGGGCTGCTGCCATGGTTTGAAATCCCCAACCGGAAAAGCCAGGATACCCGCATTATCTTTGGCCACTGGTCCACTCTGGGTTTATGGAAAACGGACAACATCTGCGCAATAGATACCGGTTGTTTATGGGGCGGCAGCCTCACTGCAGTACAACTTGATGGTGAAATGAAAATCACCAGCATTCCCTGCCCTGCACAGCGTACCCCAGGTTGACCTATATCAAGGATCTATACGGCTCACTATGGCGAAATAGGGTCATCATTTTGTTGGGTTGAAAACGAGCCCTGCCAAGTGATAATTCCTCCGTTTGGATCAGGGGAAGCAGATAGTGAATACCGATCATCCCACCTCCACTAACCCCTGATCCTGTTTTTTTATTCACAACAACGCACTGGTGAGCGGTTGCCACAATATGGAACCAGTTCGAGCTGGCTGGATTATGGTTCGGGACAGACTATGGACTGCTCAACTTCCAAAGCATCGCAATCCCCGTACATCGCGAATATGGATAGTGCGCCCATTCACAGTCAACAGTCCCTGTTGACTCAATGTTTTCAGGATTCTGGAAAATGTCTCCGGCTTGATGGA
>JAJRUX010000124.1 GCA_024277575.1 Gammaproteobacteria bacterium
AGGTGTTATTGCAATAATCGGCCGTTCCGCCAAAAGATACTGGGGCAGTTTCGCATGCATGATAGTGCGGCAGTTAGGCAGGTCTTCCAGCACCAGCAGCAGAAAATCACATTGCCGTATATTTTCAATTATTTCGGTATTGGCAAGAACCCCCCGTAAAACCACCCCGGATTTGACCAACTTGTCAGCATCGTCTCGTTGAGGATTTCCAAACAGATGCAACTCTATGGCAATTCCACGTTTCCGAACGTAGTCTATCGCCTCCAACACCTTATCCCCCGGCACTTTGGGCGGCTTGAACAGATTTCCCAAAAAACAATCCGTAACGGCTGTCCCGGTTCCCGAGTATATGGTTCTACTTCCTGCGCACTGTGGGTGACATGATCGTTGCTGAATGGGTGGTAGATACTGATGACACGACCGGCAGGCACTTGGTAGTGCTGTTCCAATACCTGTTTGGCGTAAGGATTGGTGGTCACATTCATATCACAGCTGGAAAAGGTTCGTTTCTCAAGGCGGCAAACCCTGTTGCGATACGGCCAAGGCACTCGATGCAAATAGTAAGTGTCATAACTCCACAAATCCTGCCAATCCATAATCCAGCGCAACCTGGAAAAGTCCTGTTTCAGCTTCAATCCCAGCAGACAGAGGGCATGGTGCGGCACACAGGTAACCAGCGTTACCTCCCGCCCCTGCATCAGATCGATGGCAATGGCTTTTTTCAACCTGCCGTATGCTGCTCTTACAAATAAAACTTGTGGAGATGGAAAATAGAGCCATCGATCGATAATCCCTTTAAGCCGCCCCAACCCCAGCTTGCGCAAGATCCCGGTAGGATTGGTGGTATGTCTTATCTCCCAAAGCTCATCTGTAATGCAGGTTTTATCTCCCGCACAAACGAGCACCAGCTTGGAAAAATGCGGCCTGAGCAATAGAAAGTTCCTGACCCGCTCATTTATAGCTTCTCGACCATGGGCAGTTACTATATAGACTATCTTGTTACCCACCCTCTCCCTTCCTCGCTGCAGAATCGATACTTTCTTGTTATTACTAATCCGGTGACCAAATATGCCGTGTTCAGTTGCCGTGTTAATTTTCGCGCTGAAGTAACCCATCATCGGCCCACGCGGCCCGATCTTGAGTACCTTAACAATCCGCTATTAGAACAGCATGTCATATCAAACAGCAACACCCGGTCACCCATCATGCTTGACTTACCCCCTGCTTTTAGAGAATATGGACGATAACTAATAAATGCACCTCCCGGCCGCCAGAAGTACGGAATTCAGGCGAGGGAAGGGAGATATGTACTTTACACCCAGAGGCGGGGCTTAAGGTACAACGCAATCATCCGATATTTGAGAATGTTTCCAGAGTTTGACACCGGGTTTCCTCTGTTTGACGACAGCAATCCTTATGGCTTGATCCTGTCATCACCTACCAGCACACGGTAGATTACCCCCAGTCCGACAGGCTCCTGGTTACACATATTTTAATTACGGGTTCAATTTGAACTCGAATGGAGGTGGTTTGTGAAAGCGGTTATTCTCGCGGGTGGGCTAGGCACCCGGTTGTCTGAAGAGACGGCCGTGAGGCCAAAGCCGATGGTGGAGATCGGCGGCAAACCCATGCTGTGGCACATCATGAAGCTCTATTCTGCTCATGGCATACATGACTTTATCATCTGCTGCGGTTATAAGGGATATATTATCAAGGAGTATTTTGCCAACTACTTCCTGCATGTCTCCGATGTCACCTTTGACATGAAGCATAACAACATGGAGGTCCATCAAAGCGCGTCCGAGCCATGGCGGGTAACCCTGATTGATACCGGGGCAGACAGTGGAACTGGGGGACGTCTTCGTTACGTCCGGGATTTTCTGGATGATGAGGATTTCTGCTTTACCTATGGCGACGGCATTTCAAACGTCAACATAACGGAGCTGATAAAATTTCATCGCTCACATGATCATCTTGCCACGCTTACCACGGTACAACCTGCCCATCGCTATGGTACGCTTCGCCTTGAAGGTCACAAGGTAACCAACTTTATTGAAAAAACAGCCAATGGCGGCTGGATCAACGGCGGATTTTTCGTATTGTCACCCAGGGTCATCGATTATATAGAGACAGATGAAACCATGTGGGAGGCAAAACCCATGCAGCAACTGGTAAAGGAGGGACAGGTCTCCGCGTTCGTGCATAAGGGGTTCTGGCACTCAATGGATACCATGCGTGACAAAAGGAATCTTGAAGAGCTGTGGGACTCCGGAAACGCCCCCTGGAAAATCTGGTAACCCTGCCAAACCATCCGCATTAAACAGACAATAAACACTATAGAGGACACTGCAGTGACGGCGAAAGGCACCTGTCGATTTTGTAATACCCAACTGAAACATACCTTCGCGGATTTGGGGATGTCTCCCGTATCGAACGCAAATATCCGGGAAGAGGACCTGAAATCCGCAGAGTCTTTCTACCCGCTGCACGCCTATGTCTGCGACAACTGCTTTCTGGTTCAGCTGGAGGAGTTTCAGGCGCCCGATGAAATATTCAATGACGACTACGCCTACTTCTCCTCCTACTCCAAAAGCTGGCTGGAACACGCCCGAAACTACTCGCTGATGATGATGGAGCGGTTTGGTTACGATGAGAACTCTCTGGTAGTGGAGCTGGCCAGCAACGACGGCTATCTGCTGAAAAACTTCGTGGAAAGAGAGATTCCGGTGCTGGGTATCGAGCCGTCCGAAAATTGTGCCAACGTCGCCAGGGAAGCGGGAGTTCGCAGCATAGTAAAATTTTTCGGTGTGGATACGGCAAGGGAGCTGGTTGCCGAAGGGTATCGAGCAGATCTGCTCATCGGCAACAATGTGCTGGCCCACGTGCCCGACATCAACGATTTCGTCGGCGGGCAGAAGATCATCCTGGCCGATTCGGGGGTGATCACCATCGAGTTTCCGCATCTCATGCGCCTGATGGAGCACAACCAGTTCGACACCATCTACCACGAGCACTTCTCCTATCTCTCCCTGTTGACGGTGGAGAAGATCTTCGCCGCCCACGGGCTGGTGATATTCGACGTGGACGAGATTCCCACCCACGGCGGCTCCCTGCGCATCTACGCCCGCCATGACGCCGATACGGACAAGGCGGTTACCGGCAAGGTAGTGGATCTGCGCCAGCGCGAGATCGAGGCGGGACTCACCGACATTCCCACCTATACCGCCTTCTCCGAGCAGGTGAAGGAGACCAAACGGAAACTGCTGGAGTTTCTGATCGAGGCAAAGCGGGCCGGCAAGAGCATCGTCGGCTACGGCGCCCCGGCCAAGGGAAACACCCTGCTGAACTACTGCGGGATCAGAAACGATTTTCTGGACTACACCGTCGACCTGAGCCCCCACAAGCAGGGGCGCTATCTGCCCGGCACCCATCTGCCGATCCACGATCCGGAAAAAATCAAACAGAGCAAACCCGACTATGTGCTGATCCTGCCCTGGAACCTGAAGGACGAGGTCATGGATCAGATGGCGGACATCCGCGCCTGGGGCGGACAGTTCGTGGTGCCCATCCCGGAGGTCAAGGTCTACCCATGATATTTATCGAGACCCCTCTCAAGGGGGCCTTCGTCATCGATATCGAACCGCTGGAGGACGAGCGCGGCCTGTTCGCCCGGACCTGGTGCGAGGAGGAGTTCCGGCAACGGGGACTGAACCCGGAGATCAAGCAGTGCAACATCTCCTTCAACCGCCATCGCGGCACACTGCGCGGCATGCATTTCCAGCGCGCCCCTCATGGCGAGGCCAAACTGGTTCGCTGCACGCGGGGGGCGGTTCATGACGTGATCATCGATCTGCGCCCCGGCTCGGACAGCTTCAAACAGAGCTTCGCCGTTCGCCTCACGGAGCAGAACCGCACCATGCTCTATATTCCGGAAGGGTTCGCCCACGGCTTTCAGACCCTGGAGGACAACAGCGAGGTTTTCTACCAGATGTCGGCGTTCTACGAACCTTCGGTCGCCAGCGGGGTGCGCTGGAACGATCCGGCATTCGGCATCGACTGGCCGGCGGAGGAGAGCCGTATCATATCCGCCAAGGATGCCGGACTTCCCGACTTCAATGAAAACAGCTTCCAGCCATGATTGATCTATTTGCAACCCGGCCCGAGTTCAGCAAACTCGGCCAGCAGATGCACAGCCTGATTACCGAACTCTACCCCATCTGCCGCAGCATCACCGGCAACGGGGTGCGCCAGACGCTGGAGATCATCGGCAAGGAGATCCCGCTGATCCGCCACGAGGTTCCGACCGGAACCCGGGTGTTCGACTGGACGGTCCCCCGAGAGTGGAACATCAACGACGCCTGGGTGGAGAACAGCCGCGGTGAACGCATCATCGACTTCAGAAAGAACAACCTGCACGTGCTGAACTACAGCATCCCGGTGGACAAGACGGTCGATCTCGCCGAGCTGAAGGAGCACCTCTTCACCCTGCCCGAACACCCGGACTGGATCCCCTACCGCACATCCTACTACCGGGAGAACTGGGGATTCTGCCTCAGCCACAATCAGATGGCGGCGCTGCCGGAGGATCGCTACAGGGTATTCATCGACTCCACACTCAGCGATGGCTCCCTGAGTTATGGCGAATACCTCGTCCCCGGCGAGACGGAGGAGGAGGTTCTGCTCTCCTGCCACATCTGCCACCCCTCGCTCTGCAACGACAACCTCTCCGGCATCGCCCTGATGACCCAACTGGCCCGGCTGCTCACCGGGGAAAAACTGCGCTACAGCTACCGTTTTCTGTTCATCCCCGGCACCATCGGCTCCATAACCTGGCTGGCCCGCAACGAGGCGCAAGCCCGGCGAATCAAGCATGGCCTGGTGGTGGTCTGCGTGGGTGACAGCGGGCCTTTCACCTACAAAAAGAGCCGCCGGGGCGATGCGGTCATCGACCGCGCCGTGCAGCACATATTGAGCCACGAGCGTGACCGCTTCGAACTGATCGAGTTCTACCCCTACGGCTACGACGAACGGCAGTACTGCTCCCCCGGCTTCAACCTGCCGGTGGGCAGCCTGTCGCGCAGCAGCCACGGATGCTACCCGGAGTACCATACATCGGCAGACAATCCGGAGCTGGTAAAGCCGCAATACCTGGCGGAATCCCTGGAGATCTACTTGCAAGTTATCGACCTGCTGGAGAACGACCGGGTCTATCTCAACCAGAACCCCAAATGCGAGCCGCAACTGGGGAAAAGGGGGCTCTACCGCAGCGTCGGCGCAACCGCCATCGACGACTTTGACGAGATGTCGCTGCTGTGGGTGCTGAACCTGACCGACGGCAAACACTCCCTGCTGGATATCGCCGAGCGCTCCAACACCCCGTTCAAAAAGATAAAGGCCGCGGCCGGGGCGCTCCTTGCGGCAGGACTACTCAACCATGAATAACACCAATCCACTGCCATTCAAATCCGCGCTGGTAACCGGCGCCAGCGGCTTCATCGGCTCCGCGCTGGCGCGCCGCCTCCATCGAGCGGGGGTTGCCGTCACCGGCGTCGCCACCCGGCCCCGGGACGGTCTCGACCCGGCGGTTCAATGGTCGTTCGGCGACCTGGCCGATGCAGGCTATGTGAAACGGCTACTGGAGCAGAGCGCACCGGAGGTTGTATTTCACCTCGCCAGCTACGTCACCGGAAAACGCGACCTGGAGATAGTACTACCCGCCCTGCACAGCAACCTGACCAGCACCGTCAACCTGCTCGCCCACTGCCAGCAGCGGG
>JAJRUX010000125.1 GCA_024277575.1 Gammaproteobacteria bacterium
GCACAGGGAACTACCTGTGATCAGCGTCTGGAACCGATTGTCGGAACCGAACATTCCAGTATTCTGCGGGTGCCGTTTCGCTCCCCCACCGGCGAGGTTGTGCGTCACTGGATCTCCCGTTTTGAGGTATGGCCCTATCTGGAGAGCTTTGCGGCAGAGGCGGGCAAGGAGCTGGTTGCCGAGCTGGGCGGGCGGCCTGACCTCATTATCGGCAACTACTCCGACGGTAATCTTGTCGCTACCCTGCTGGCCAGTGATCTCAAGGTGACGCAGTGCAACATTGCCCACGCGCTGGAGAAAACCAAATACCTCTACTCTGATCTCTACTGGCAGGAGAATGAGGAGCAGTATCACTTTGCCGCCCAGTTTACCGCCGATCTCATTGCCATGAATGCGGCGGATTTCATCATTACCAGCACCTATCAGGAGATTGCCGGTCGCGAGGATGGAGTGGGGCAGTACGAGAGCTACCAGTCATTTACCATGCCGGGTCTGTACCGGGTGGTGAATGGTATTGACGTGTACGAGCCAAAATTCAATATCATTTCACCCGGGGCGGACAGTGAGGTCTATTTCTCCTATACGGAAACCACGCGCCGCCTTGATGCCCTGCACAGCGAGCTGGAACAGCTGGTATTTGGTGCACCGGATGAATCATCCCGCGGTGAACTGGCGGTGCGGGACAAACCGTTGCTGTTTACCATGGCCCGCCTGGATCATATCAAGAATATCACCGGGCTGGTGGAGTGGTACGGGCAGAGTGAGTCGCTGCGTGATTCCGTGAATCTGCTGGTGATTGCCGGACATGTGAATGCCGAAAACTCCGGTGACCGGGAATAGCAGGAGCAGATCGCACATATGCACAAACTGATGGATGAATACCGGCTTGACGGTCAGTTGCGCTGGCTGGGAGTCCATCTGGACAAAAACATGGCCGGAGAGCTGTACCGTTTCATTGCCGATCGGCATGGCGCCTTCGTCCAGCCCGCCCTGTTCGAGGCATTCGGGTTGACCGTCATTGAGGCCATGGCCTCCGGCCTGCCCGTTTTCGCCACGCTGTATGGCGGACCACTGGAGATCATCGAAGATGGCGTTTCCGGATTTCACATTGATCCCAACCATGGCGAACAGGCGGCGCAACAGATCACGACATTTTTTGAACGCTGCCGGCAAGAGCCGGATTACTGGGAGGAGATCTCCCGCAATGCTGTTGCCCGGGTTGAGAATCACTATACCTGGAAGCTGTACGCAGAGCGGTTGATGACATTGTCGCGCATCTATGGTTTCTGGAGATACGTGACCGATCTGGAGCGCAAGGAGACCCGGCGTTATCTGGAGATGTTCTATGGCCTGCAATTCAGGCCGCTGGCAAAAAAAATCCCCCGTTGATGGAACCCTCTTTTCAGGGTGAGAAAAGTTGTTTTTTGTCTCCACAATCATGAAGGCAGCGGCTGAATCGTTTTTTTTGCACAGTGTAAAAGAATATGATAAAGGAGCGATAAGCTGCCGAGCCCATATACCAGCCGCCCCAGTTGATATGCGATTAACCTGTTGATAGTTATGTGATATTTCTGGCTGGTTAAATTTTAGCCAAGTTAACGGTAGAGCCTGAATTATGCATGTTTAGAGGTGTTGTTACCATTTCATCCACAAAGTTATCCACAGGTTTTGTGGATAACTATTCAATGCCTGATATTACAGTTAGTTAACTGGACTGTTTCAGGTTTATTTCATGATGTGGGGCTAACTTCAGGGGCTAAAACCGGTCAAGTTTCTTCCAGGGTTTGCGCCATACGGTACCCTTTTTGCTCATCAACAAAAAACAACAGCGCCAGTCCCAGAACAAACAGCCCTGCGATGGCAAGAATGGATAGTCGGGGACTGCCCGTGGCCAAGCTCACCCACCCCATTAAGAAGGGGCCGAATATTGCCGCAAATCGGCCCAGCATGTTATAGAAGCCAAAGAACTCGCCCGCCTTGTCTGCGGGAATGATGCGAGCGTAAAACGAGCGACTCAAAGACTGGATTCCACCCTGTACCAGGCCGATAGTAATTGCCATGGCATAGAATTCCCATTCGCTCTCCATCCGGCTGGCCCATACCACAACAAAGAGATAGACCGTAATGGCGATATAGATCCCGGTCTTGGCTCCCAGTCGTTCACCCAGAATTCCAAATGCAATCGCGGCAGGGAAGCCAACAAATTGGGTAATCAGTAGCGCTATGATAAGGCTGTTGCTGTCGAACCCCAGAGCCATCCCGTAGTCCACGGCCATTTTGATAATGGTGTCAACACCATCGATGTATAGCCAGTAGCTAAGCAGAAACAGGAACACTGCGCGCAAGCGGCGCACCTCCCTGAACGTACCGGAGAGTTGCCGGATGGCCCTACGCAGAGTGGCCAAGGGCTTTAGCGTAACTTCGGCGGGTCGCGGCTCCTTGACGAACAGGAATAGTGGAATGGAAAACAGTCCCCACCATGCTGCAACCATCAGAAATGACCACCGTACCGCTTCACTGGCATCAGCCAGGCCAAACCATCCGGGATTGAGGGTCATGACCACATTGAGGGCGAACAGCAGGCCACCACCCAGGTAACCACAGGTATAACCAAGGCCAGAGACGAAATCCAGATGTTGGCGCGGAGTGATATCCACCATCAGTGCGTCATAGAAAATGATACTGCCGGAAAAGCCGATGGTGGCCAGCACATAGAATCCCATCGCAACGGGCCATGCTCCCTTCTCTATCCCGTACAGCGCCCCGGTCATGATGATTCCGAGTAGGGCAAAAAACAGTAGAAAACGCTTTTTGCTACCTCCTTGATCGGCGATGGCTCCCAGCAGTGGAGCTAGAATAACGATTACCAGGCTTGCAGAAGAGTTGGCAATGCCGAGGTGAAAACTACTTTGGGTGACATCGTCTCCAGCACTCCAGTACTGCTTGAAAAAAACCGGGAAGAACCCGGCCATGATGGTGACAGCAAAGGCGGAATTTGCCCAGTCATACAGAGCCCAGGAGATAATCTGCCGGTTATTGATCCGGTTCACTTTCACTTTGGAACCCTGTCCGGGGTATTGATTGCGAACAGCTCTCTGGTGTTCGCCGTTGTCCGGGTAGCGATGGTTAATGGATCTTCATTGCGCAGGCGAGCCAGGGTTTTTACTATTTCGGGTAGATAGCCGGGCTGGTTACGCTCGCCGTGGTGGTTGGCGGGGGCCATATCCGGTGCGTCCGTTTCAAGAACCAGCGCGCTCAGCGGGAGCTGCTGCGCCAGGCGTCGCAGTTTGTTTGCGCGTGAATAGGTTACTGCTCCACCAAAACCAAGTTTGAAACCCAACGAAAGATAACGTTCTGCCTGCTGCAGGCTGCCATTGAAGGCATGGGCTATGCCACCTTTCAAATGTCGTTGGCGCAGACAACCCAATACCATATCATGCGCTTTGCGGACATGCAGGATAACAGGCAGACCGGCATCTTCTGCAATATCCAGTTGGGCTTCAAAATAGTCTAGCTGCAGAGCCCTGTTTTGATGGGGGGCGTAGTAATCCAGTCCGATCTCTCCCACCGCCACGGGGCTGTTTAGGGCAATCTGTCTGACCAGTTCGGAAAGGTCAGTTTTGTTGTGCTGTTCCAGAAACAGGGGATGCAGACCCAGCGCCGGATAGAGCATATTCCTGTATTTGGAGCAGAGGGAAAGTAGCCCTGGCCACCCTTCCTGGGTTACACCAGGAATGACAATGGCTTTGATGCCAATTTTACTACAACGGGCCAAAACAGCTTCCCGATCGGGGTTAAATGCCGGGAGATCCAGATGGCAGTGGGAATCAATGAGCTCCATAAACCACAGGATACCTCGATAACTACTATCGCAATAGTGGAACGGATTCCTGTAACCGTCGTAACGGCTCTATTTCTCCGTCTTCCAATGCGGAACGTAACTATTCAGCGAATTGTAAACTCTTGTGGTAACTGTTCAGATTTCCCCCGGTTTGCTCGAGGACAAGGAAGAAACGCGCAGTTTACACGGGCCATTCCCGCACATCCTTGTGCTACGCGGCATTGAAACATCCATGTTTGGCATAAATGAGCATTTTGATGCCGCCATCGGGCAAAGCAGGGGTGAGCTGAATAGTTACTGCGGAGCAAGGTTTTTTCAGGCCGGCCGTTTGGTTTGTGCAGGGTTAAAACAGGTGATCCGGTTTCGCCCGCTCTCCTTGGAGATATACAGCGCCTTGTCGGCCCCCTGAAATACCTCTTCATAATTTGTCATGCTGCTGCTCAACTCGGCGACTCCGATGCTGGCGGTGACATTGATTGGCCGACCTTCAAAGAATACCGGGCGTTCGGCAATCAGTTCACGCATCTTCTCGGCAATCTGTGCGGCATCAGATGCGTGTGTTTCCGGCAGGATGACGACAAACTCCTCGCCGCCATAACGACCGATGAAGTCTGTTTCACGGACCGCTTTTCCCAGCCGCCGCCCCACCTCTCTCAGTACCTTGTCTCCAGCCAGATGGCCGAGGGTGTCATTGATTTTTTTGAAATGATCCAGATCGACCATCAGCATCGACAGGCTGTGGTTGTAACGTACCGCACGTTTAAACTCTACCCCCATCTGTTCTTCCAGATAGCGGCGGCTGGACAGGCCGGTAAGTGGATCGGTATTGCTGAGCCGTTTGATCTCTTCGGTACGTGCTTCGACCTCTCGCTCCAGGCGATCCCGCTCCTGTTTGACGCTCTGCATATTGACCCGATAGATGGAGTAGGCGATCAGCACGGCAAACAGGATCCCCGCCAGGGTGGTTGCTACGGCCGTCATCAGCAGGGCGTCATTGTTCTTGGCATACTCATTGGCGTTAACCAGCATCAACAAAGTATGCTCATGGGCGCCACCGTGACTCATATTGGGCAATGGTGCGGTGATACGGTATACCGGTTGGCCATGTTCGTATATGAACACTCCATTGAAAACTCTGGCTGGCTCGTTGATATTTGCGGTGCTGTTGACCAGCAGAAAGTCGCTGCTTAACTCTATGGTTCCGTCAGGTGCCACAATGGAAATTTGTTTTAGGTTGTTGCTGGTGTCGGTGAAATTGCGTAAAAATTCGTAATAATCAAGAGTTTCATAAACTGCTAGGCTGGTGGTGACTGAGCCGGCTATCGCTTTTAGCAGATTTCGGATATCCCGCCGCATATGGCGTATAGCAGTATCTCTGAGATTGTCTGTCAGGTAGTTGAGATCCGAGATGTCAACCGCGAGATCGATAATTCCGGTCAGTTCATCATTTGCATAAACTGGGTATGATATTGCCAA
>JAJRUX010000126.1 GCA_024277575.1 Gammaproteobacteria bacterium
ATGGAGAGATGCAGTTCACCACGCCCGGAGACCCGGAACTTGTCCGGATCTCCGGTATCCTCGACCCGCAGGGCAACATTGTGCACCAGCTCGCGGTGCAGACGGTCATGGATCTGGCGGGAGGTGACAAACTTGCCATCCTTGCCGGAGAACGGTGAATTGTTGACCTGAAAGGTCATGCTCACGGTGGGTTCATCCACGGTAAGCGGCGGCAGCGCCTCAACAGTTGCAGGATCGCACAGGGTATCGGAGATATTCAGCTGGTCGATGCCGGTAAAGGCGATGATGTCACCCGCCTCGGCGCTATCCATCTCCACCCGCTCCAGGCCATGAAAACCCATGATTTGCAGCATCCGGCCGTTACGTCTGTTACCCTCTGTATCAACAATCACCACCGGTGAGTTTGTCTTGATGCTGCCGCGGGTAATGCGGCCAATGCCGATTACCCCCACATAACTGCTGTAATCCAGCTGGCTGACCTGCATCTGGAACGGGCCGTCCGGATCCACATCCGGCGGAGTGACCCGTTCGGCAATCACCTCGAACAGAGGCGTCATGTCATCGGCGTGCCTGTCAGCCTCCAGGCTTGCATAACCGTTCAGGGCCGAGGCATAGACCACCGGAAAATCGAGCTGCTCGTCCGTTGCGCCCAGCTGATCGAACAGATCAAACGTCTGATCCAGCACCCAGTCGGGACGGCTGCCCGGCCGGTCGATTTTATTGATCACCACAATCGGCTTGAGACCATGCTGAAGCGCCTTCTGGGTGACAAAACGGGTCTGCGGCATGGGACCCTCCACCGCATCCACCAGCAGCAGCACCGAATCCACCATGGAGAGAATGCGCTCCACCTCGCCACCGAAATCGGCATGGCCGGGAGTATCAACGATATTGATCCGGTAGTCACGCCACTTGATGGCGGTATTCTTGGCCAGAATCGTAATGCCGCGTTCACGCTCCAGATCGTTGGAGTCCATCACCCGATCCTCTATACGGGCGCGCTCGTCAAAGGTACCGGACTGATGCAACAGCTTGTCCACCAGCGTGGTTTTGCCATGATCAACGTGGGCGATAATAGCGATATTACGTAGATTTTGAATCACTGCTTGTTGTTCCGTTGCAAAAACCCGTCATTTTAACCCTTAATGCCCTAAAAATGCACCTGCAAAACCAAATCATTCTCCCATGAATCCCAAAAGCAGCCGCAATGTCAATCACTCATTTATGCGGCATGCGTCACAGCCCACAACCAATAAAACCGGATAATATTGCTGTATATAAAAAATCTCGTTCAAACTTGATTAACAGAGTCTCAGTATGCATTATGGGGCATTAATAAAAAGCACCAAGGGGTGAGCATGCTTAAACGAGTGGTTAGCGCCATTATCATTTCCAGCCTGTTGTTCCTGCTTCTATACGCATCGACCGCTGCGGCTGCAGACAAGGCTCGTCGCTTCCGGCTGCCGGGGACTGCGGGGGTTGTGGATCTGGCCCAATTTCGGGGCAAGGTTGTCTATCTTGATTTCTGGGCATCGTGGTGTTTGCCGTGCCGCAAATCTTTTCCCTGGATGAACATGCTTCAGGCACGCTATAAAGACAAGGGGTTCGAGGTGATTGCCATTACACTTGACGAATCCCCCAACGATGCAACCACATTCCTGCGTAAATATCCGGCAGCATTCACGGTTGCATTCGACCGCAAGGGGAAAGTTGCCGAAGCCTATGGTCTGAAGGTAATGCCCACCTCTTATCTTATCGACCAAAAAGGCTACATCGTGAAAACATATCAGGGTTTCAACAAGAGTCACAAGAACAGCGTGGAAACAGCCATTGAACAACTGGTAGCCAAATAATGAACAAGCTCCAACTCGCCTTGGTTTGTACGTTGCTGATTACACTGCAAGCGTGTGCCGCATTCAAGTTGGAACAGGTCAAACCCTGGCAAAAAGGGATACTGGCCGAGGAAGCGATGCAACTGGATGCTGATCCCACTGAGAGTTTTGCTGATGAGCATATCTACTTCAGCAAAGAAGCTTCTACCGGTGGAAAAAGCATCGGCGGCGGTGGGTGCGGGTGCAACTGACAACAACAGCAGATATAAACGATCATCATGAAATCAATTCGCAACAAGCTGGCCGTTGCCACCTGTACAGTTCTCTCCCAGGGAGCACAGCAGGCAGTCGCCACTGACAGCTCATGGACTGCAGATACATCTTACCTGTTTTACAGTGAAGCCGACCGGGTAACCGTCAACAAGATTATCACCAATGCCAATGTTGTCCTCGGCGATAACGATGTGCTTTTACTGGAGGCTGTTTACGATACGATTACCGGAGCCACACCCACTGGGGCCGTTAAATCAGTCAGCACCGTATCCGTCACCACCCCCTCTTCCGGGGGCAACGGTTTCAAGACTGCCTCAGGAACCCCTGACCTGGTTGAATTTGATGACACCCGTCTGGGAGTCAATGTCGGCTGGGCGCACAACTATAACAGAACTTTCAGAGTAAACTACGGCGCCAGCGTCTCGGTTGAGCGTGACTACGAAGCCTATGGCGGAAGCCTCACCTTCGACAAGGAGACAGATGACCGAAGTCTAACCTTCAGCGCCGGCTTTGCCGGCTCTTATGATACCATTTTCCAAAGCTCTGGAGGCACCCCCGAGCCGATGGGCGATGTCAGCAACCCGAAATTTTTTGGCGCTGGCAATAAACGGGGCTATGA
>JAJRUX010000127.1 GCA_024277575.1 Gammaproteobacteria bacterium
CCTGCTCGCCGCGAATCTTCATCTCTTCCAGCTTCGCCAGATGGCGCAGCTTGAGCTCAAGGATCGCCTCCGCCTGCTGGTCGGAGATATTGAAGCGCTGCATCAGCACCGGCTTGGGTTCATCCTAGTTGCGGATAATGGCGATCACTTCATCAATGTTGAGGTAGGCGACCAGCAGTCCTTCCAGAATATGCAGCCGGATCAATACCTTGTCGAGACGGTACTGCAGACGGCGGCGCACGGTGGCGGTACGGAACTGCAGCCACTCAACCAGCATCTCGCGCAGATTTTTCACTCGCGGGCGGCCATCCAGACCAATGACATTCATATTGACCCGGTAGCTACGCTCCAGATCGGTGGTGGCGAACAGATGCGCCATCAGCTGCTCCACATCCACACGACTGGAGCGCGGCGTGATCACCAGCCGGGTGGGATTTTCATGATCCGACTCATCGCGCAGATCCTCTACCAGCGGCAGTTTCTTGGCCTGCATCTGGGCCGCTATCTGCTCCAGCACCCTGGCGCCGGATACCTGGTGCGGCAGCGCGGTGATGATGATGTCAGCATCCTCCCGCGTGTAGCAGGCACGCATACGCAGAGCACCGCCACCAGTCTGGTACATTTTTACAATCTCGTCACGTGGAGTGATAATCTCGGCATCGGTCGGATAGTCCGGACCTTTCACATGTTCACACAGCTCGTCCAGCGTTGCCCTGGGGGACTCCAGCAAACGGATACAGGCGCTGACAACCTCACGCAGATTATGCGGTGGAATATCGGTCGCCATGCCCACCGCAATGCCGGTAGTGCCGTTGAGCAACACATTGGGCACTCGCGCCGGCAGCAGTGACGGCTCCTGCAGGGTGCCGTCGAAATTGGGTACCCACTCCACCGTCCCCTGGCCCAGCTCCTGCAGCAACAGCCTGGCAAACAGAGAGAGGCGCGACTCGGTGTAACGCATCGCCGCAAAGGATTTGGGATCATCAGGTGAACCCCAGTTGCCCTGACCATCGATCAGCGGATAGCGGTAGGAAAACTCCTGCGCCATCAGCACCATCGCCTCGTAACAGGCAGAATCCCCGTGCGGATGAAACTTGCCCAGCACATCACCGACAGTACGCGCTGATTTCTTGTGTTTGGAACCAGCGCTGAGGCCCAACTCGGACATGGCGTAGATAATGCGCCGCTGCACTGGTTTGAGGCCGTCGCCGATATGGGGCAGAGCCCGATCGAGGATTACGTACATGGAGTAATCCAGGTACGCCTTTTCCGTATAATTTTTGAGCGGTAGTTGCTCAACGCCTTCGTAGTTCAGTTCAGTCTGTTCCGCCATTGATTCCAATCCGCAAGATTTGAGTATTTTTGTCTGTGTTAAACCCCAGGCGCGTACAAAATAGCATTATTCAGCTGTTATCTCATCCCACGGCACTCATGATTATTTTGCAAAAAGGTACAGCGTCATCGCTGCATTGGGAAATGTTCAGAAAAACCATCCCTTCATAATTCACATCTTCCTGAATCCGTGGGTTCAGGATCTTATTAACACGGCATATATTGTTGCCGGGTCAATAAATCTGTTTTGTAACTACTACTCTTTCAAGGTAATAAATCAGGATTCAGCGTTCCTGTGGTGCTTCGCAGCGGCGTTGCAGCGCTTGACAAGGGAGACGGCCATTGCCTGCGCACTGTGCCTTGCCGCGAAGCACCACAGGAACGCTGAATCCTGATTTATTACCTTGAAAGAGTACTACCCGGTTTTTACAGTTTGTTTATTCATCTGTAACATACCCTCATGCCTGTAGCAAAACGCATCAAGACACTGCGAGAGTCCCGGGGTCTCTCCCTGCGGGGGCTGGCTGAAGCGTGCAACGTCAGCCCCGCTACCCTTTCCCAGATCGAACAGGGACAGACTTCCCCTTCAGTTGCAACGCTGGAAAAACTGGCGCACGGCCTGCGCATTCCAATGGCTGCGCTGTTCACTGATATGGAGGAGGAACGGGCAGTTGAGGTGCTGAATCTGGCAGATTGCCCTGTTTTTACCTTGCGGGGTAACGCAGAGCTGATCCCCCTGGCGGCGCAACGACATCGTTCCAGTTTCGAACCGGTCATTGTACGCCTTGAAGCGGGAGGTACGCTGGCGGAACACCCCTTTCTGGTCGGAATGGAGTCGGAGTTTGTCTGGGTGCGTAGTGGCCAGGCCGTACTTTACTATGACGGGGAAAATATCGAGGTAAAAGAGACACAGGCCGTCTATTATGATCCGCGCCACAATCACAACTGGCACAACCCCTTTGAAGAGCCCTGCGAACTGCTGCTGATACGGCAACGATAACAACGCCGGTTCACCACCCCCTTCTCCGTCACTGCTGATTCCGGCGGTGATCTTGATTCACAACCCGATCGTGCTAATCTAAACGTATCGTTTGATATATTAAACACCCGCTACCATCCCCGTGCTTACGCTGTTAACCCGACTGACTGACCCGGCAATAATATTGAGGTTAGTCACCAGTTGCTGAAAAAGCGATGTAGTCGCAGGAGGGAGAGATGCATCTCAGAATCATTATTCAGGGTGTAGGCCTTCTCTGCATGGCTTTCAGTCTGACCTTGCTCGCTCCTATCCTGGTCTCTCTGTTTTACCAGGATGGCGAGATATGGCATCTGGCCATCAGCTTTGTCGCTATTTTTGTCAGCGGGGGAGCACTGCGGCTTGTTTCAATGGGTCCTCAATCAAAACTGCGCCGCAGGGATGGTTTTCTGGTGGTTGCTCTGTTCTGGATACTGTTGAGCCTGCTGGGCCTGTTTCCCTTTCTGTTTGGCCTGCATATGCCGTTCATCGACTCCCTGTTTGAATCGGTCTCCGGATTGACCACCACCGGAGCAACCGTAATCTCCGGGCTTGACCAGATGCCACGGTCGATACTGCTCTATCGACAGGAGCTGCAGTGGTTTGGCGGCATGGGGCTAATTGTTCTGGCCGTTGCCGTCATGCCGATGCTGGGTATTGGCGGTATGTCGATCTACCGGGCTGAAGCTCCCGGCCCGATGAAGGAGGAGAAGCTGACTCCCCGCCTGGCCCACAGCGCCAGGATTCTGTGGGCACTATATGTGGGAATGACGCTGGTTTGTGCACTGGCTTTCTGGGCCGCCGGCATGAGTCTGTTCGACGCCATTGCGCACAGTCTGGCAACTGTCTCCACGGGTGGGTTTTCTACCCATGATGCCAGCCTGGGCTACTTTCACAGCGCGCCAGTCGAAATGATAGCCGCACTGTTCATGCTGCTCGGGGGAATCAATTTCAGCATCCATTATTTCGTCTGGCACCGCCGGAATCCCCGTTACTACTGGAAAGATGTTGAGGTGCGCACCTTTCTGACCTTTACGCTTTCCATCATCCTGATTGTCACACTGACCCTGTACCAGCAGGGACGAGGGGGTCTGGCAACAACTTTCCGGGAGTCCCTGTTCGAGGTCATCTCCGTGCTGACCAGTACCGGATTCGGAGTCAGTGACTTTTCCACCTGGCCACTATTCCTGCCGGTGCTGCTGATCATGATCAGCTTTGTCGGTGGCTGTGGCGGCTCCACAGCCGGGGGAATGAAGGTCATGCGCGTACTTGCGCTGACAAAACTGGGATATCGGGAAATTATCCGCCTGCTCCATCCCCAGGGGCTGTTCCCGACCCGAATCGGCGGTCAGCCGCTGCAGGAAAACACATCACAGGCAATCTGGGGGTTCTTCTCCCTCTACCTTCTTACCTTTGTGGTACTGATGCTGATAATGATGGCAGCCGGACTGGATCAGGTCTCTGCTTTCTCCGCCATCGCCACCTGCATGAATAATCTCGGCCCCGGGCTGGGAGCAGTCGCCCAGACTTTCTCCAGCCTTAACAGTGTAGAAAAATTGACCTCGGTAGCGGCAATGCTGCTGGGACGACTGGAAATTTTTACTTTTCTAGTTCTGCTCCAGCCAGCCTTCTGGCGCGAGTAGTTTTTATATACACAATGTTCGTTATTATTTACAATAAACTGTGCTTCTCTTCTCAGACTTCCCACGATGAATAAACAAAACAGAGCAGCAGACGGGAAACAACCCGACGGTCACGATGTCATTTCAAGCGTCGAAAGACGCGCAGCAATGTCTCTTGGCCTGATCTTTGGTCTGCGCATGATTGGACTGTTCATGATTCTGCCGGTCTTCTCGCTCTATGCGCATCACCTGGATGGTTTTACACCCACTCTAATGGGTCTGGCTATCGGCGCCTATGGCTTGACACAAGCCGCCTTCCAGATCCCGTTCGGCCTGCTGTCCGACCGCATCGGCCGAAAGAGGGTCATAGTCATCGGCCTGCTGATTTTTGCTGTGGGGAGCGTAGTAGCCGCACTATCTGACTCTATCTACGGCGTAATTGCCGGACGGGCATTACAGGGAACAGGAGCCATCGCAGCGGCAATCATGGCACTGCTCGCTGATCTGACACGTCACACGGTACGTACCAAGGCAATGGCCATTCTCGGAGGCAGCGTCGGCATGTCATTTACTCTGGCGCTGGTGCTGGGGCCTGTATTCAATGGCTGGATCGGCGTGCCGGGTATTTTCTGGATGACCGGAGTACTTGCCTTGCTGGCCATTCTGGTAACCCGGTTTATAGTACCCAATCCTGCCGTCAGTCACTTTCATCGTGATACTGAGCCGGTACCGGCCCAGTTCCGCCAGGTGTTTGCCAACCCCCAGCTATTACGCCTGGATTTCGGCATTTTTACCCTGCACATGCTCATCACCGCCAACTTTGTGGTTTTGCCACTGCTGCTGCAGGACACACTGCAGTTGCCGTCACCGCACCACTGGTGGCTTTATCTTCCCGTACTGCTGCTTTCCGTGGTTGTCATGCTGCCGGTTATCTTTGTCGCCGAACGGCGCAAAATCATCAAGCCGGTATTTCTCAGCGCCATCGTGCTGATGGGATTTGCAGAAGCAGGACTGCTCCTGTTTCACCAGCATATTGCCGAAGTGGCTGTTCTGCTGTTTCTCTTTTTTACCGGCTTCAACCTGATGGAAGCAACACTCCCCTCACTGGTATCCCGGATGGCTCCCGCACAAAGCAAAGGCACCGCCATGGGCATCTACAGCAGTTCGCAATTTCTCGGCGCGTTTGTAGGCGGAGCTGCAGGCGGCTGGTTACTGGGGCTCTATGACATCAGCGGCGTATTCACCGGCTGTGCATTGATGACATTGCTCTGGTTATTGGTCGCTTCCGGCATGCAGTCCCCCGATGTTGAAAAAAAATCCCGGCAGGAACAGGAACTTCTGTCACCGAACGAGCTAACTCAGGAATAACCGGATGAAATCATCGAAACCAGACACCACCCCCCCCTCCCAGGCAAACAGCACCGACAACTCCCGCTTTCATCTGTCACCGCTGTGGGAACGGCTGATATATGGTGGAGGAACACTACTGATCACCGCAGGGCCCGTACTGGCGGGTGTGAATATGGTGACCTGGATGGCAGTATTCATGGGAATCAATGCTGCAGTTCTTGTCGTTCTTTGTCTGCTTGGCGCATGGAAAAGTCTAAGTGGTCCTGCACCATCTTCCCGTCGGGGAAGATAGCAAATCCTCGATATCAATCCGGGTATGCGCCACGCACAGAATCTTGGTGCTCTAGCCCGGAAACCATGTATCAGATAAACTTCCATTTGCAAAAACAAGCCGCTAAAAAACAAGAAAGGGACGCCTTCCAACAAGCTAACCCCAACCATCAGACTGGTTGTTACCAACACGGCGGTCAGACGCGATATATTTGGTTATCGGGTTAATATTAACCCGGTAACAGCCAACCTGACACCACACTCTCAAGTTTCTTTCCCAAACGCCGATACCCAGCCTATCTCCACGGGGAAATATTGCGAGAGCTGAAACATGAAGCTGCGAATACAACCAACCGACCGCGAAACTCTTCTGTCTGACGATGAGTTCATCATCTCCAAAACCGACACCCGAGGCCGGATAACTTACGGCAACAAGGTACTGATAGATATCTCCTGTTTTCAGGAGCACGAACTCCTCGGCAAACAGCACAACATCGTTCGCCACCCTGACATGCCCAGAGGTATTTTCCACATTCTGTGGGAATTGATTGAGGCGGGCAAAGAGTACAACGGGTTTGTAATCAACCTCCGCAAGGATGGTGGTTTCTACTGGATATATACCAACGTCACCCCAAGCTATGATGCATCCGGACAGCTGATCGGCTACTACTCTGTGCGCCGGAAACCCAAAAGGGAGGCACTGGACATAATCAAACCGATCTACAAACAAATGCTCGAGGTAGAGAGACAGGCCGGCGCAAAACAGGCGATTACCGCATCCCGTGCACTGCTGAATGACATACTCAAGGACAAAGGGACAAGCTATGACGAATTTATTTGCACGCTTCAGCATTAAACAACTGCTCCCCACTGTTGCCCTCTTCACCATCGCCCAGACAGCTTACGCAATATGGAGCCTGGGTCTCGATCCGGTTCCGCTTATCGTCGGTTTGCTGGAGCTGGGGATAGTTGCGGTTGCCTATAAAAATGTTCAGGAAAACCTGCGACTCGAACAGCAGATTGTCTCTTTGTGCGAACAGATGGCGAAAGGAGAGCTCGAGTCAAGAATAACTGGAATTTCCCCTTCGCTGACCTCATCCAGAACCGCTCTTGCGTTGAACAACGCGCTGGATCAGGTGGAAGTTTACATGCGGGAGACCACCACCTTGACCGAGTATCACAACCAGCAGAAATTCTACCGCCCGCTACTGTTGACCGGGATGCACGGCAGATTCAGGACAGGACTACAGCGACTGGAACACTCCTTGAACGAGATGGAACAAGGGTACTGGCGCAATACACAAAACAAGATGCAGAGTGAGATATCGGAAGCAAAAACATCAGGGCTGCTGAAAAACCTGCAGGATATACAGAAGGATCTGATGACCATTACCAACGAAATGAGAGACGTTGAACAACGTTCCGGCGAGGCGGCCAGAAACGCCAGAGAGAGTAAAAATGCCGTGCAGCGAGTAATGGAGAACGGCAATCAAATCAGCGAAAAAATGGTTGATCTGCGCAGCTCATCCAGCGAACTTAACCGAAGCAGTGAAGAGATCACCCAAGTGGTGGGTTTGATAACCACTATTGCAGAACAAACAAACCTGCTGGCACTGAATGCCGCAATCGAGGCCGCCCGCGCCGGCGAACACGGCCGTGGTTTCGCCGTTGTTGCCGATGAAGTCCGGGCGTTGTCAATCAATACAAAAAGTGCAACCGCAAAGATTGAAGGCATTATCAAACAGGTAGTCAATGCCAGCCGCTTGATTGCGGACAACTCCAAAGAGATTGATCAACTGAGCACAACCAGCAGCACACTGGTTGCAGAATTTGAACACTCGTTCGCCCATTTCTCCGATGTGGCACAGCACACACATGAATGGGTTTCACACGCTGACATGGTCACCAATGTATCGCTGACCAAGGTCGATCATTTGCTCTACATGCAGCGCGCCTATCGCGCCCTGGAGAAAGGTGCCGACTCCC
>JAJRUX010000128.1 GCA_024277575.1 Gammaproteobacteria bacterium
AGCACTTCAGGTACCGGAACTTGACCGGTTCTCCCTGAATCCAGCGGTAACAGGCATCCTTGTCGCTGAGGACCGAAAAGGCCACGGCCTGGGTGCCGGACAGGAAATCTTCAAGTTGATCAATGGTGGTTAAGTCTTCGAGTTTCATGATGGTTTTCATCCCCTCATCATGAACGGTTCCTCGGTCGGCTTCAGGCTCATTTCATGTTGGACAAGACTGTGGCTTGAAGCGGGGGCAACAGCGAGTTATGGTGCAGTAGTTAAACCATGCAACTACCCGGCAAAATTTCCCCAGGTGAGCACCCTTGTTCCCATGTATTTTTGTGGTAACACATTGCTGGAGGCGTACTGGAAATCGGTTCAATGGCCGGGGGAGGGGATTTTCGTGGGTGAGCCTCTGGCCAGACCCTGGGGATGTGCCTTTCTGCGTTATGTGAACGGTGATTTGATATTGCGCACCACGCTGCTTTCGCCTTCCAAAACGTATGCTATTCTTGCCGCCGATACGCTCGGTGGAGATTTCAAACCGGTTATGGAGAACATCACTATCGATAACTACCGGCTCGCCAAGATCACTGTGCCCGATGCAAATCGCCCCATCTATGAACTGGTGGAGCAGTGACCAAGAGTGTCTTCATGCCAGCATGTTGAGGCTCCCGGGTAAATGGTTATGGTCTGCGGGCCTGTTTCTGCTGGTAGTGCTGGCATTTCAGGGAGGGGTGGACAGCGCGGGTCGCAACTACACCGAGCAGGGTTTCAAACGGGCGCTGATTACCTACGGGATTGCGCGGGGGCTGAATGGTGTTATCTCTGTTGCCCAGGGTACCGAAGTCTCCTTGCATCCCGCCGGTATGGGGGTGACACTGACTCCTGGCCAGATCCTCGATCCCGTCAATGATCTGATTGAACGTTTCTCCTGGATTATGTTAGCCAGTAGCAGTTCGCTTGGAATGCAGCGTATGTTGATTGATATAGCATCCTGGCTGGGTTTTTCGCTGCTGCTGGTGCTGTTGGCTATGGTCTTGTTGTTGCTCTGGTGGTTGCCACGATTTCAGCGTTCCGGTGTACGGTTGATTATCACCAGGCTGGTGGTGCTTCTGTTACTGCTACGGTTCGCAGTGCCGTTTATCGCTATCGCCAACGAAGCACTTTATGAACAATTTCTGAAAGATCGCTATGAAATGTCTTTGCAGCAGCTTGAACAGACCTCGGCAACTATCAGCAGCATTCATGAGTCCACCATCGCTGAGCCGGAGGCTGCAGCAGAGTTCTCTGTCCTTGAGAAGGCCCGGCGTCTGATTGCCAGCGCCAAACAGAGTGCCGATTTTGATGCGCGGATTGCGGAGTACAAGAAGGTTGCTGCTAATGCAATCACGCATACTATCAACATGATCGTGATATTTGTACTGCAAACAATCCTGTTTCCGCTGTTTTTCCTCTGGCTGCTGGTACGGCTGGTGAAGATTATACTATTCCAGCACAGTTCCTGATTGCATCAATGGGGTGGACAGCTGTTCGAATTGTGCTGGTGCGATGTATTGCAATACCTCTTTTTTATCGGGTGAGAGGGCGATATCAAGCCCCTTTTTTGGATAAAGCCAATGTACCACGTTATTTCCCTGCTCACGGATGCGTTTGGCTGGTGTTCCAAACAGGCGTGTTATCACCTCGGCATCCAGATTAGTACGTGGCAGGTAGGTAATATTGCCGATGGCTGTTTGATTGACCAAGGTGATGTCGTCTGGGTGCAGGGTCACCTTGCGGCCGCCACCACTGGATTTGCTTATCCGTAATCCGCGCTCGTACATCTGCTCCAGCTGTTGTTCCCCGAGAGCGGCGGCGATGACCATTTTCGCCCTGACATTGCCAAGTTTGACCTGTTCAAAATAGGCTTCGACTACCTTTTCTCCTTTGGGTGAAACAAACATGGTGATTTCTGGCTGTTCTTTGATCCTGTGGATTGCATCAGCAAGGGTGCTGCGACTTAGGGTCAAGCCGAATACCTCACTGGTTCCGTCACTATTGGCAACAATCTGCCACGGCAGGTCGATACGGTTTTCCATTGCTGTTTTTGGGGTTAGCAGGAGGCCCGCTGCGATAGCGATTATGCTGACGGCAATGACGCCCAGAACTGTTTTTCCTTCCACTGATTCAGTCTTCTGAAATAACGGTGATGTTATCCGGCTTGGGATAGCGTTCTACCATGCCTTTCGACAATATTCCCTGACGCGCCTGATTGATGGCATCGGACTCCATGATGACCAGTGCGAGCACTGTCAGCATGGTTGGCAGGATAGCGACGCCGCCGAACGCGTAGTGTTGGGGGCCGGGTTCGCCGCCGGAGATTAGCAGGATGATCACAATAGCTGCTGCCATGATGCCAAGCATTAAAATGAAGAACATGCTGCGCTTGGCGCAGAGCTGCCAGTGGCTTTTGACAAACCAGGGATCAGATGCTAGAGAGCGGCGGGCGCGGATGATGAGATAGGTGAGAATCGTTACAGAGATGCCGGGAATAATGAGCAGCAGGTAGGGATAGGATGTTGCCATTCCCATCAGGCTGACAAACAGCAGAATATGATTGACGATCAGGTTAATCAGAAAGATTTCGTGTGGATGCCGTGCTTTTACACGCTCTTGTTCTGGAATATCAAATTTCATGGTGGGTAAACCCCGGATAGTTGCGATAGCAGGCCAGCCGCCTTACAGTCCGGCGAAGGATACCGCAACATCCCCTCACATGTCACCTGTGCGCCTTGTCCAACATGAAATGAGTCTGAAGCCGACCGAGGAACCGTTCATGATGGGGAGATGAAAACCATCATGAAACTCGAAGACTTAACCACCATTGATCAACTTGAAGATTTCCTGTCCG
>JAJRUX010000129.1 GCA_024277575.1 Gammaproteobacteria bacterium
AATCTCGACATCTTTGCGTGCAGCTCTCCCGCCTGGGTAACCAGATGGTCACTGGATGCCACACAGCTCGAAAGGCTCTCTGCGTTGCTGACAGCAATACTACCAATCGACTGGATACTGGAGTTGATGCTCTCCATAACCCCATTTTGCTGCTCTGCGGCAATGGCAATCTGGCTGTTCAGATCGTTTATCCCCTTGACTGCCTCGGCAATCAGCTCCAGCGCTTCTCCCGCATGGATGGCCTGTTCGACACACTGCTCAGCTCTCTCCTTGCCGCGAGTCATGGTCTTCATGGCCTCATGCGTACCAACCTGAACAGACTCTATCATTCCCTCAATCTCCCGGGTGGACTCCTGAACACGTTGCGCCAGGGTTCGAACTTCATCAGCAACCACCGCGAACCCGCGCCCCTGCTCTCCGGCGCGAGCCGCTTCAATGGCAGCATTAAGGGCAAGCAGATTGGTCTGTTCCGCGATGCTCTTGATCACATCCAGTACGTTACCAATACGATCGCTGTCCTCATCCAGTTTCTTTATGACATTGGCGGCATTTTCCACCTCTTCAGCAAGCGTATTGATTGACTGAATGGTGGACTCAACCTCTCTTTTTCCCTCTTCCGACTGCTGATTTGAGTTAGCCGCCATCTGCGCCGCTTCACTCATGTTCTGAGCCACCTCTACAAAGGAGGAGGCCATCTCATTGGCAGAACTGGCCAGCAGATCGGTATCTCGAGTCTGTTTTTCAATCTGGCCATTAGCCCCCTGCATTGAATCAGACATCTCCCGCGCTGATTTTGCCACATGTACTGTAGCGGTATTAACATCGCTCAATATCTGCTGGAATTTCTCCAGCATCCGATTCAGCGAAGTGGCGATTTGGCCCAGCTCATCTCCAGAGCTGTCATCAAGCCGGGCAGTAAGATCAGAGTTTCGTTCAATCCGGTCGATTACCTGCGCCATGCCCAGAACAGGCGTGCTGATGGTTCGCGCCAACAGCCAGGCCAGAACAATGCAGACCAGCAACGCGATGATATTAATCGGGAGTAGATCCATAAGAATCTCCCCCTTCAGTCCGCCGATATTGGATGCATCCATTACCATCCATACCTCACCGCCACCCTCATTTCCCACGGGTAAAATCAGATGTAACCGCCAGTTGGTTTTATCCAGATAGTAACCATCCGTAATCTGCCCCGCACCAGGACGAACATACTGTTCAGCAACAGTTGCCAGTAACGATTTCGCTTTTTGATAACTGGCAAGTTCCCGCTGTTTGTCCCGCAACATTTTCTCTATCTTGGGGCGTTTGCGGTGGTTCGCCGGTAATCTGTCCAGCGCTTTTTTAACCTTGCCGAGCCTGGCTTCCAGATTGCTCTGATAATCCGCAGGAAAAAATGAACGCACCACCTGCTCCTGGTCCCGAACATAAGCAATTCCATACGGCTCATTGTTGGTATCGGTTTTGCCCTCTACAGAAAAGAACAGCAGCTCTCCGTTGGCTCGGTAGAGCTCCAGCGCAGCCTCATCCTGAACGTTGGCGTAGTTGCCACCTCCCACACTGGATTTCATCAAACCGAGAATAGGTTGGGCGCCTGTCTTGGCCAGCTCCAGGTCATGGCTCAATGCCTTTTTATACTCGGAGTGATAACGACTGATCCCGAGCATGAGACTGAGTACGACAAGCAGAATAATGGGACCGCCCGTCACAAGCTGTTTGATGGTAAACCACTTTCTAAGATTATCCATGTTGAACGTCTCTGATACTCTTTCGGTAAATGCAGGATGGAACGCCTGCCTACCACATGCCCTGAAGATGCTTCCGCATACCCTATTGTTCAGACGCCCCTAATCAGCGAAAAGAGGCATTTCCATTTTCATTAATTATGGGAACAGATTCCGGTAACACAGGCTTCACCATAACCGGTATGACAAGCTACACAGGTCTTGGGGCTCAGCGATGGATGTGCATCGGCGATATCCTTGCCGTCGTATGTGTAAGCGCCATATTGTGGTTCACCCAGCAGGTGCTCGGTCACCAGCAGCACTTTGATATCAGTCAGATCCAGGACTGCCGTAGAACCATCAGGATACTCACCGGTACGCTCCTTGTAGGCATCCATATGTGCCGGATTTACCCGAACATTATATTTTGAACCCTTGCCATCCTGGACCCAGTTGTAGGTCTTGATGGTCTCTTTGACAATTGCCGGCAGGCCGTCCGGGATTGCAGACTGATTGTCCGGAATCGCCGCACTGCTCAGCACCGGCCAACTCTCCCAACCTTTGGGAAACTCCGCATCTGAACCAGCTTGTGCTCCCATTGCCATCATACAACCCAAAGCACCAACCAATCCCACATACATCTTATTAACGGACATCTGCTTACCTCACTATTGCTTTATAAAACCAAACGCCACCAAAACAGTGCCGGTTCCTGAATATCCCTAGAAAAACGAAAAACTCCAACTCATTCCCTCCACTTATCCAGGAGAGATACCCTACACCCTGTCGGGTATGCTATCTCTATCGGAGTCTGGTAACACATCTTTAACAAAGAACATAAGATTATTAATGATCTCTAATTAATTCAAAGGGTTACTTTTTACGTGGGAATTTGACTTATTACAATTATTCTTTGTTCCGGGATACAGCCCCTGCTGTCTCCCGGATGATGCCAAAGATAAAAAAACTTTTAGTCAGCCGGCTCATTTCCTTGATGGAGTACCAGTTAACGATGAACTACAATCCGTAATAACATCACCACATATCTTCTATCCCGAACCAGGAAAATGAACCACGCCACTCTACGCAAACAATTAATCAACACCGCACTGGCCATGAACACCATCGGAATAAATCAAGGAACTTCGGGTAATATCAGTGTGCGGATCGATGAGGGATTTCTCATTACACCTTCCGCCCTGCCCTACGAAGAGTGCTGCCCTGAAGATATTGTTCTGATGGATCTGGCGGGAAACCCAACGGGTAACCAAAAGCCTTCAAGTGAATGGCGTTTTCACCGGGATATCTATCTTCACCGTGAAGACGCCGGTGCCATACTGCATGCCCACCCTCCCTGGTGCACCACCCTCGCCTGTCTGGGTAAAGAAATTCCATCATTTCACTACATGGTTGCTGTCGCTGGCGGCGCTACTATCCGCTGCGCACCCTACGCCACCTTTGGCACACAAGACTTGTCTGACCACGCCCTGCTTGCGCTGGAAGAACGTAACGCCTGTCTTCTGGCCAACCACGGCATGCTTTGCCTTGAAAAAGATCTGCAACAGGCCCTCTCACTTGCTATCGAGGTGGAAAATCTGGCCTGCATCTACGGCCAGGCATTGCAAATCGGCGAGCCATTGCTGCTTGGGCAAGAGGAAATGGATCAAGTATTGGAAAAATTCAGAGACTACAAACAATAATTCACCCTGAATCCGTGGGTTCAGGGCGGATGCAGAGTGCAAGATAATTATTTCACACTGGAATCAAAAAATCTTGGCTTCACCCTTAGGTTAAGCGGGCATTTTTTGAACCGCTGTGGAATCAAGAGCTTGTGCTATGCGCCGTCATGAACCCACGGATTCAGGTTCACACCATAATCTTATACCAGAACAACGAGTACAATCATCGCTAAGGAAATAGACAAGGAGCAATCATGAGATTCATACAATGGGGGATAGTTACTCTTCTTTTTTTCCACCTGTCAGCTTGCAGCACAGAGGAACCATCCGGACACTCTTTCACTGAATCTGCTGTACTTATTGGAATGGCAGACAATCACATTGTGAATGTGATCATCAACACAGAATTATCCCATGCTTCAGATAAACTGGTAACCAGTCTGGAAATTGAGGCTGTAACGACAACAGGAGAGGGTGCAACATTTGAAGCGCAAAGCACAATGGCGCAACTGAACAATCAGCAACTTGTGTTTACCTGGACCGATGCGTTCACCAACCAGGGACACGGGACACTCTCACCCATCAGCAACAAGCGTGGAGCATACCGGTTGATTTTGGCAGCAGACAAACTGGCAGAACCCCGCATCGCTCGCTACATGCATGAATATCTTGTTCACCAAAGAAGGGGGAACAGCAGCAATGCCAACATTGACGGTAAAACAACGAATACGCCGGATTCACAAACATCTGGGAATCAAGGATGACGGACTGATTGGGCCGGTTACCCTATCAAAAATAGAACTGGCGCTCGGAATTGGAAACAAAACGGCAAACTTAATCATTTCCAAACGGGGGCTGGATATGTTGATTGAATTTGAAATCTCTTCTGACAGCTACTATCGACGCAAGCTCTCTGTACCGGTTTGGCCCGGAGGCGCGAGTGGCGTTACCATCGGCATCGGTTATGACCTCGGTTACAACACGGCGAAACAGATAGAAAAAGAGTGGGCGGGGAAAATATCGGATGCTGTTCTGCAGGAACTCAAGGGAGTTTCCGGTATCACGGGAATTGATGCCAGAGAGGCCGCCGGACGGCTGCAGGCGCTGGGAATAAAGATCCCGCTGGAAGCTGCGAAAGAGGTATTCTTTCGCAGCACCCTGCCCCGCTATGCAGAACAGACCCGAAAGGCCTACCCCGGCATCGAAAAACTGCCCCATGATGCACAAGCCGCACTCCTGTCCCTCATCTACAACCGCGGGCCGGGGAAAAGAGGTTCCCGCAGACGGGAGATGAAAGCCATCGAAGCGTTGGTGATCAACAAATCCCTGGGAGAAATTGCCGGGCAGATCCGGTCAATGAAACGGTTATGGGCCGGCCGGGGACTCGCTGGACTGCTCAAGCGACGTGACAGAGAAGCCGCCATGGTGGAGGCATCAAAACGCACCTACACCCCGGACGAACTCGTATATTTGTGATCGGAAATCAGCCCGCTCTGACATAGCGCAGATAAACACGCACCCCCTCCAGCAGATTCCACCACAGCAAGACAAAAGCCAGCAGCAGGCAGGCAGCGGCGGGGCGAGTCAGCACCGGCCATAGCACCGCTGCCAGCATCAGAAACAAGGAGGCCAGCTGCAGCCAGAACTGCCAACGGCTGCGCTGTTGCGGGAGGATCTGTTTCATGTTGGGGATTTTTTCTCCCCAACGCCGGGTGGCCTGCATGTGATTGTTCAAATGCAACCAGACCAGAAACGGCACAATTTTGTAGAGCATGCCGCTGACCACGGACATGGCGAAACCCAGGATGAGCAGCACACCCAGCAGCAGTTGCGTATGGTGCCACAAGGAGAGACCATCCGCTCCCCACAACAGCATTGCCAGCAGCAGACTGACCAGCGCCAAACGCCAGAAATTTACGCTCACATCGGACACCCTTCGGCGGCGCCGCTGCTGGAGTAACAGGGTTATAACCGCAAAACTGACATAACCGGCACCCAGCGCCATCCCACCCACCAACACCAGCCAGTAGCAGGACTGTGGCAACAGCAGTGCGACACTCCACAGCACCAGCGCCGTAAACAGCCAGCGCGGCAACCAGCGCATTACCGCTGCCGGATAGTTGGAGGTCAGCTGAAACATCGGCACAACCTGATAGGCAATGCCGATAACCAGCAACCCCACCCAACCGAGTATTCCCCAGATCAGATGCAGATCAGTCAGATATCGCGGTAACTGAAATGAGGTCAGACCGTAACCTCCGGCAAGAACCAGACCTATTCCTGCCGTCACCGCCAATCCGGCGATCGCCAGCGCCATGGCGGCTACACTGGCATGGCTGGAACGGGCTCGTATCAGGCAATACCCCACAATAACAACAAATATCAGCAGCCCCAGCCCCAGCAGCACCATCGCCAGAACAAACAGGCTGGTCTGGCCCGTCAACATTCCTGTCCCCAGCGACAGCGTACCGATGGTCAACAGTAGATGAGTCATTGTGCTGATCAGACGTGGACGGGGAACAGGTGACGCCATGAGAATCGGCAACAGCTGCTGCACCGCACCAACCATTGTCATGGCGAGAAAGCCAAGGGTAAGAAAATGGGTTACCGCAAGCAATGCGGGCATCCAGCGGCTACTCAGGACAACGGGGCCGTACCACAACAGAACTGCTGCAGCGGCCATGACAAAAAGCGGTGCGGTAAGAAAAAAACGTAGTGGAACTGACAGTGGAGGGGTCTGCTCCAGAGACAGAGCGGTGGGATTCATCCCTCCATGGGCTCATTTGCAGCGGCACATGCCGCCTGCTTTGCGACGGAATCACCCCTGCGCCAAATAAAAACGTCAAAACCCGACCCGCTGGCACGGGTCAAATGGGCAAAGCCCCGCTGCTCCAGGTTCGGATACAGCAGACAGGGCTCGCGGCGGTGGCGCATATGCAGATACTGCCCCTCCTCTAATGTGTCAATTTCAGCCAGCGCCCGGACCAGTGGCTCCGGTGGCTCCAGATCACTGACATCCAGGAAGCACACTGCCTTAAAGCTCATTACCTGTGCCCATCACGGACCGGCCTTGACCTGCAGCCGTGCCAGCACATCCTCCAGCCGGGGGGCCAAAAGCTGATCGCTCATCGGATAAACAATCTGCTCCTCTTTTGCGTTGTGCTGCTGCATCAACACCAGCAGGGTTTCGGCGGCGCCCAAAAAAGCGTCCGCATCCCTGGCTGCAAGCGCCTGCTCCATCTCGGTAAACAACCCCTGCATCTGCTCATGCTCCATCCGCATTACCTGGGTCGGCCCCATACCACTGCCGGCTATCTCCTCGACGGCAGGAAACAGTACATCCTCCTCCATGGCGAAATGATGCATGATGGCACGATAAAAAGCGTCGAACCCCTTTTGAGCCTGCTCCCAGTTCTGCTCCGAAACAGCCTGTTCAGCGTCTATAAAAAACTCGTCACAGGCCTGATGCTGGCTTTCCATGTAACTGGAAATGGTTTCCATAGAAAGGTCTCCCGACTATTATTCAGTGAAAAACATTATGATGAAAAGCTACAGATTACCGCCTTGATAAACATCAATGCCTTTCTTCAAAACAGAAACAGACCTGTTCATTGTGCTGTACCTATCAAGGTTTTTCCGGGAGAGGTTCTCAATTACCTGGGCATGCGTGATTCCGGGCTATTTTTTGTGCGGGCAAGGCGCAGTGAAGCGTAATAATATTATTGCAACGAACCACAACGCCGCCGGCACGAAAAAGAGCCGGAATCCCGCCATGAACGATGATTGAGAACGCCCTCAGTATTTTCGGACAAAAAAAAAGATCGTTTGCAGCCACACGACAATATCTCAGCAAACGGAGTGTTGAGTCCAGATGATCACTTGGAAAGAGTTCCGGGAAGCCGCTGGCAGGCGAAACAGGAGACTACATATCCATCCAGTACTCATAAGGCATATCTTTGGCCAGTGCCAATCCCCCCTGGGCCCCGGCGTAGAGTGGATTGTCAACAATGGAGATATTGCAGGGTCCCATCTCTG
>JAJRUX010000008.1 GCA_024277575.1 Gammaproteobacteria bacterium
CGCAGTTGCCAGTCAATATGTCCGGGGTTGCAGGTGGTATAGCTAACCTGCTGCAGACGGGTGATGTTTTCATTTACCCTGGCCATCCTGAATGCTGTTCCATGAGCATGCTGTAGTGGCAGGCGGTAATTGACGCTGTCAAAGCTGCCGGTATTGGCTTGCAGATATAGTTGGGCGCTCTCTCCTGTCACCTCAAGAGCGCTATCCTGGTAGTGGACGCCGCCGGTTGCCCGAACGGTTCGGTTGTGGTGGTTGTATAGCGCCTGGGCAGCGGTCAGCTCCCGGTTGCCCTGCCGGATCTCGACGTTGCCGCTGAGTACGCTTGTCCCCCGTTTGTCGAATGAAGCCTGATCTGCGCTGAGTTCCAGTGGTGTGGCTGGATCAAAGGGCTGCTCATCAGCGGGAAGGGGTGTTGTTGGTCCACACAGTAGCCAGCGGGTATTGGTTTCGGCATGGAGTGGCGCTATCTGCCAGAGTATCAGCAGGAGAGCAATGAGCAGTGTTGGGGGGTAATGGCGCAAAAGCGGGTTGGGTGATGTGGTGTTGTTTTCCATCTGGTGCGCTAAAATCGCACATAAATAGTTTCACTTCAATCCTTTGCGGCAGATACAATACCGAAATCCATTAATAACCGCCCTTTGGCATTCGATGCCGGGTTGACAGGACACTGATTAATATGAAATCTGGCGACGTTGGTATCGATTCCCGATTCGCTGAATTACAGAACTGGTTGTGCGAGGAGCTGGCCCTGCCCTTTGTTGACATAGCTCCTGCCTCAGCTGACGCCAGTTTCCGGCGCTATTTTCGGGTGAAATACAATGGCACCACAAGCATCATCATGGATGCTCCACCGGAAAGGGAGGATACCCGGCCATTTGTCGCTATCTCTGCTTTGCTGGCCGGGCTGGGGTTGCATGTTCCGCAAGTGCTGGAGCAGGATAGCCGGCGTGGTTTTCTGCTGTTGACCGATCTGGGTTCGCGGCAGTATCTCGGGGAGTTGGGTGACAGTACTGCTCAGCAGCTCTATGGTGATGCGTTGCAGGCGTTGATCCGGTTGCAGTCATGCCCGGCGGCCGAGTTACAACACATTCCTGACTATGATCGGGCGTTGTTGCAGGCGGAAATGGCGCTGTTTCGCGACTGGTATCTGGGACGGCTGCTGAACATCTCTTTGACCGATGAACAGCAGGAGATGCTTGAAGCATCCTTTGCTTTCCTGGTTTCTGCCGCGCTGGAGCAGCCGCGGGTGCTGGTGCATCGGGATTACCATTCGCGTAATCTCATGGTTGATGAGCCGAATCCTGGTGTGCTTGATTTTCAGGATGCGGTGGTGGGGCCTGTCAGCTATGACCTGGTATCGCTGCTTCGTGATTGCTATATTTCCTGGCCCCGTGAACGGGTGGCAGACTGGGTAGGTCAATACCACAAACAGGCTGCCAGCGCCGGCATTCTGCCGCAGATGGATATTGACCAGCTGATGCGCTGGTTCGATCTGATGGGGGTGCAGCGCCACCTCAAGGCCATCGGAATTTTTTCCCGTCTCAATTTGCGTGATGGAAAGCCGGGATATCTGAAAGATATTCCGCGCACCATGGGCTATGTCGAGGAGGTCTGTCGCCGCTATCCGGAGTTGCAAGGGCTGGGGGAGCTTGTCGTAATGCACCCTGTTCAACTGCGGAATCCGCAATAATGAAAGCTATGATTCTGGCGGCGGGAAGGGGTAAGCGCATGCGCCCGCTGAGTGACCATGTTCCCAAGCCGCTGTTGAAGGTGGGCGGTCGTTGCCTGATTGAGTATCATCTGATTGCTCTGGCCAGTGCGGGGATACGGGACATCGTGATCAATCATGCCTGGCTGGGGGAGCAGATAGAGCGGGTGCTGGGTGATGGCAGCTGCTGGGGGGTGAAAATTCAGTACTCGGCTGAGGGGGAAGGGTTGGAGACTGGCGGCGGGATTCTCAACGCGTTGCCTCTATTGGGAGAGCAACCGTTTCTGGTTGTCAACGGCGATGTATGGTGTAATTATCCGTTTCATCAACTGCCAGCGGAACCGGCTGGACTGGCTCATCTGGTGTTGGTGGAGAGCCCTCCCCACCACCCTGAAGGGGATTTTGTGCTGCAGGAAAATCGCGTCTGCCTGGAGGGTGGACCGCGGCTGACCTACAGTGGGATTGGTGTCTACCATCCGGCCCTGTTCGCTGATTGTGCCCCTGGCGCCTTTCCCCTGGCCCCCTTGTTGCGCCGCGCAATAACGGCCGGAATGATAACTGGAGAGCAGTATCACGGTCGCTGGGTTGATGTTGGTACGCCGGAAAGATTGCAGATGCTGGATGACGAGATAACAACATTAACATGAATAAAATACTATTTATTGCGATTCTGTTTTTGGTATGGACAGGCACCGCGGCTGGCGATGCGGTGGAAAATGATCTTCTGGTGCATGCCAGAATTTACCTCAAGGCGGGTGAGCCCGACAAGGCAATGCACCAACTGGAGCAGCTGTTGGCCAGTGCGCCGGATAATGTTGCCGCACGTTTTCTCCAGGCCCGCCTCTACTCCGAGCAGGGAAAAACGGAAA
>JAJRUX010000130.1 GCA_024277575.1 Gammaproteobacteria bacterium
ACTCACCCGTCCGCCACTCGTCAGCAAGAGAGCAAGCTCTCTCCTGTTACCGTTCGACTTGCATGTGTTAGGCATGCCGCCAGCGTTCAATCTGAGCCAGGATCAAACTCTTCAGTTTAATCAACAACTACCCGAAGGTAGTTTAACTCTTGGTTCGACAGAATCACCATTGAAGCCTGAGCTCCAATTATTTCAGGTGCTTTTGTCGATTTCTGGTGTTGCAGATCATCGACGCAAGCGCCCACACAAATTACCTGATCATATTGTTAAAGAGCTTCGGGGCTATCAATATTTTACCCCGACAAGGCCGACCATTATATCGCCTTTCATGCTTTCGTCAACACCTTTCGGCGTTTTTCCTCAACACCCAACAAGCCGGGTTGGCGTGAGAGAGGGGGCATTATACGGCATGAAATCATGGCGTCAACAGTTTTCTTGCACCATCACTTTTACATGGTGGCTATACGCCACACTATAGCCTTCAGGCCTCAATCAGGCGGCCATATTCATCGGCTGTTCTGTTATTCTGAGTACAGAGAATCACACTAGTTAAGACCACTCCTCCCCATGTGCTAGTTCTTTAGTCACACCCTCATGCTCATTATGTCAATAAACTGTAAACAGTCACTAAAGCGTAAGTTGAATGTTTTCTAGCCTGCTAAGATTTCCAACGACTTCTTAATTGGTATGGAAAACAAGATGCACAACCTTTTTTTGTCTCTATTGATTCTGCTATTAGCCACCTTAACAACATCCTGCAGTTCTGACAGTAATAACAACGTTCAGGAAGACCAGGCTCGAAGGGGAAATGACCCGGCGACCATTACTGCTGCAAATGTCAGTATTGTTGCCGGTGAAACCACCGTTATCATGGATGTTGTCAACACAGTATCAGCAATGGACGATGCATTACTTGACGCGTGCAATACCACCGTTCCCTGTTCTTTGTTGGGCTACGGAGGGATGGGAACAGTCACACTCTTTGGCTCTCTTCAAAACCCCGGTGATTGGATAGATATCAGGTTTGATGGCTGCACCCTGGCAGATGCACCCTTGGCCGGAACAATCAGAGTCACCCTTGAGAACAGATTTCAGAATGATGAGGGAGAGGGATACTCAACCCGCTTTGCTTACCAGGATTTTATGGTCGGCTCCGGTGTGAACAGCTTTACCCTGGCTGGCACTATTGCTCTTGAAGCCAGCTATGACTATCAGACAGAGACCATGACAACAACCCGGACCACAGCCCTTCTCCAGCTGAAACAACATCAAATGAGTGCCAGAATAACGGATCTGAAATGCATCGATTCTTATACCGGCTTGTGGGACAGCGGCCCATTTACCATGGATTGCAAACTAACTTTTGATAGCATATCTCTGGGTGGCAGCATCAATGCTATAACCTCTGAACTATTCAGAGGAGCCGGTGGAGAAAACAGGCCCACATCCGGAGAACTGCTTATTACAGGAGCCAATAACAGCAAAACACTGTTCATTGCACAAGACGATGGCGAGCATGTGTTGGTCAAATGGGATGAGGATGGCGATGATAACTACGAAGGACAACTGCTAAGAACATGGGAAGCAATAAAGCTGGATATGCTGGACTGGACCAAGCTGTTCAGATAAGTATATCCATGTTTTACCGTTTTCCAGACTTGAACTGAGCCGGATCAACATCATGCCGATGAAGCAGACGATAAAACTCTGTGCGATTACGCTTGGCGAGTCGCGCTGCTTGGGTAACGTTTCCACCAGTAATATGCAGCAGCTGAGCTAGATAGTCGCGTTCAAAACGGCTTCTTGCATCGCTAAAAGAGGGCATCTCACCCGCTTTGTTACGCAGCGCCTGCTGCACCAACTGAGCAGAGATAACGGAGGTGGCAGATAAAGTAACCACCTGTTCTACGACATTATATAGCTGACGAATATTCCCGGGCCAAGGCGCACTCACCAACTGCTCCAGAGCATCGGGGGAAAAGCCGCTAATATCCTTGCCATACTTTTCCGTTACCAGTTTCAAAAAATGACTGGCAAGCAATGGAATGTCTTCCCGTCGTTCCGCCAACGTAGGTAACTCCAGAGAGACGACATTTATCCGATAAAAAAGATCTTCTCGAAACGCCCCCTTGGCCATCTCTTCTTCCAGATCGCGGTGGGTGGCTGAGATAAGCCGGACATCAACCGGAATCGCTTCAACTGAACCAACCGGCCTTACCTCCCGCTCCTGCAGTACCCGTAACAGCTTGACCTGAACCGAAAGCGGCATATCTCCGATTTCATCCAGAAACAAGGTTCCTCCATCCGCCGCCCGAAACAAACCAGGATGATCATGGGATGCCCCGGTAAAAGAACCTTTACGGTGCCCAAACAGTTCGGATTCCAGTAATTGTTCAGGTATGGCCCCGCAGTCAATGCCAACAAAAGGGTGATCCGATCGGGAGCTGGCCCGGTGCACTGCGCGTGCCAGCAGCTCCTTGCCGGTACCACTGTTACCTTTGATAAACAGACTGGCGTCGCTTGCCGCAATCATACGGGCCTGACGTAACACATCTTCCATAAAAGGACTGCGAGTAATGATTCCTTCACGCCAGCTCTCATCATCCTGCTGGCTGCCATCCGGAATGCCACCTGACAATCGGAAAGCCTTTTCCACCTGTTCCATCAATCGATGGGTATCAAAAGGTTTGGTCAGAAAACCAAAAACTCCCCGCTTGGTTGCTGCAACAGCATCCGGGATAGAGCCATGTGCAGTAAGAATAATGACGGGCAAAGCCGGGTAACGACTGTGGACTGTATCAAACAGGGCCATACCATCCATTCCCCCCATGCACAGATCGGTAATAATGAGGTAGGGTTGAAAGGTTGCCATGGAGGCCAACGCCTTTTCGGCACTCTCCACTGTTTTGACTTTATAACCGGCAGCTTCCAGACGCAGTGACAGCAACCGCAATAAACTCGGATCATCATCCACAATAAGTACGCGCTTACCTGCCTGCATGTTCATTCCCGTTCCCGGATACTGCGCTCAATGCTTTTAAGTGCATCAAGCTTTTCATTCAGCGCTTTAAGTTTTTCATTCAAGAGATTGAGCTTGTATCTGGCTGCAACCAACTTACGCCGGGTCCCTCTCTGTTTTTGTTTTTCAACAAGTTGTACGTGCAGGATACGCGCCAAATGCACAATATCCAAATCCTGCTCTCCAGAGATTTCAATACATGGCAGCAGAAAATCCGGATTCTGCTCGCCTTTGGCAAGATTCAGAGCGGGGTTCATCAGCAACATCGCTGTCAACAGGTGATGTTCATCACATACACCAGGAGCCATCAGTTTGCGCTGCATCAGATATTCCCGTCGTACCTCTTTAGCAGGCATATGAATAGCGATATCAAAATACGCCATCAGCTGCGCCAGCCGACCTTCATCCTCGGCAGCAGGCTTTTGTTCCTGCGCACCAGGAAACGGGCTTATCTCTGGTACACTTCCGCAACTCGTCAACCCCAGCGCAAAAGCAAGTATGGCAGCACACAAACATATATTTTGTTGTCTAGCCCACATTTCTGACATCCTGCTCACTATATCGAAAAAAACCCTTCATTTACCAATGCTGAATTGTAACCATTCAGCGAATTATAAATTTCTGTGGTAACTGTTCAGATTGCCCCTGGTTTGTTCGAGGACAAGGAAAAAATGCGCAGCTTACACATATAAATGAGCATTTTTGACGCCGTCATCGGGCAAAACAGGGGTAAGCTGAATACCTGAACCCACGGATTCAGGTGAATAGTTACACTGAATTTTCCGTTTCCCCGACTGCCTCCACTGTTGTCTCTACTGCCGCTACTGTCTAATGTCAGCAGCAACAAAGCCTGGAAGCCCAAACATGTTCAGGTTGACAGGAAACACTCCGGTTAGGCCCGGCTATTGGTAGTCAACGGTAAGACTACGCGTATATGCGCCCCTCCACCTCGCCCGGTATCTATTACAGCGATAGAACCATAGTGGGCGCTTACATACTCTCGGGATATAGACAACCCCAACCCCGAGCCTTTAATGTGACTATCAGTCTGTCTCCGCCCCTGATAAAAGGCCTCAAAAATATTTTTCCTGTCTCGGGAATCAATCCCCGGTCCATTGTCCCGCACATCCAGCACCAGCCGCCCCTGCTCTTTCTTCATGTCAATCCAGATACACCCTCCAACGGGGGTAAATTTGACCGCATTTGATAACAAATTATCCATCACCGTCCGAATTTTATCTTCATCCACCTTGTTTCTTAGCGGCTGAAGTTGAGTCACCAACCGCACAGCTTTTGCCTTAATAGTGGGACGATGATCGCGAATAACCTCTTCCATCAGCACCTTCATATCGACCTCCCTGGTTTTCAGCCGGGGTGAGCTGGCCTGGGTGGTAGTACTGAAATTGAGCAGGTTTTCAATCAGCTTCTGCAGCTTGAAGGTATTTGAGCGGAGAATATCGATAATCTCTGTCTGCTCACTGTTTAAAGGCCCAACCACCCGGTCACGCAACAGTTCCGCACTCTCCCGCATCGCGGTTAACGGTGTCTTTAACTCATGTGAAACATGACGTAGAAAACGGGTCTTTTCCTGATCCACCTCCATCAGCCGTTTACGCAACCACTCCAGACGGGCGCCAAGATGCTGCAAATCCCGCGGACCGGAAACCTCAACGACTCTCTCTGCTTTTGAACTGCCCAGATTCTCTATCGCTTGCTCTATCTGGCGAATGGAGCGGGAAATAAACAGTGTATAAAGTCCTGCAGTAATCAGCGTGAATGGAACCAGAGCCACCGTAACCCAGAAAAGGAACTGCTGGGCATTTGTCGCCGTCCTCCGCATGGCGGCCACCTCCTGCTCTATCAAGCGATTACTGTCCGCCTGAATCCCTGTTGCCATATTGGCCAGCTCTCTGAATCTCGGTGCAAGCGCTTCGCTGCTGTCATATCCTTTTTTACCCAGCTGCCCAAACAGCTCTTTTTCAGCCTCTACCAAGTAATTGATGCGCTGTTGATATACTCCCCCTAGCGACATTATCGAAAGATTTCGGGCAGTTACCCGAAATTCAGCATGACTCTGTCGGTACGCTTTGAGCAAATTATCATCCTTGAGCACAACATATTGCCTTGCGGCGCGCTCCATCGCCTTGATCTGCTCGCCTAAAAGCTGACTATTATGGATTGCCTGAGCTGCCTGATGCACTGCTGACTGGCTTTGTTCTGCCAGATGATCCACCCGCATTGCGGCATACACCAGCGCCGCAATCAACGGCAAGGCGACCAGGGCAAACCCATAGAGTATTACCCGCCGGGTCGATCTGGGACGAAACCGTTGAAAGGAAACAATCATTAACTGAAACCCACCGGACAGTTTACCCTCCCCCCATAAATGCTATTCGCGAATCCCTCGGCTAGCCGTTTGGAGACTGAATTACCAAGCTGACGATGCATCAGGTATTTCATGATTTAAATAACATCACCGAACTGGCGAGACTTTAGAGGAAGCATAAGCACTCCATCCTGAGCCAAATGGCTGGTCTCTGCGCCCTGTTCAATCAGAGAATCCGGGATTGTTATTTTTCTGCTTCCAGCCCAAAATGCAAATAGGCATTTCGTGTCGCCACCCGCCCCCGTGGTGTCCGCATCATGAAGCCCTGCTGGATCAGGAAAGGCTCCAGGACATCCTCTATGGTATCACGCTCTTCCCCGATGGCCGCCGCCAGGCTGTCCACGCCAACCGGCCCGCCATCAAATTTCTCGATCATGCTCAACAGCAGTTTTCGATCCATCATGTCGAAGCCGTGTGGATCGATATCCAGCATGTCAAGCGCCCGGCCGGCCACCTTGCCGGTTACGCAACCATCCGCCTTGACCTCGGCGTAATCCCGCACCCGGCGCAGCAGGCGGTTGGCAATACGTGGCGTACCCCTGGCCCGGCGGGCTATTTCATGGGCGCCTTCCGTATCAAGTTTTACCTCGAGAATGCGGGCGGAACGGGTCACAATGGTGCACAGATCCTGCACCGAGTAGAACTCCAGGCGCTGCACGATACCGAACCGGTCCCGCAGCGGAGAGGTAAGCAGGCCTGCACGGGTGGTTGCTCCCACCAGGGTGAATGGCGGCAGATCCAGCTTGATGGAGCGTGCCGCCGGTCCCTCGCCGATCATGATGTCCAGCTGGTAGTCCTCCATGGCGGGGTAGAGCACCTCCTCCACCACGGGACTGAGACGGTGTATCTCATCCACGAACAGCACATCGTTGGGTTCGAGGTTGGTCAGCAATGCCGCCAGATCCCCCGCCCGCTCCAGTACCGGACCGGAGGTGTGACGCATGTTGACACCCAGTTCGTTGGCGATGATATGGGAAAGCGTGGTCTTGCCGAGGCCGGGTGGCCCGAAGATCAACACATGATCCAGTGATTCACCACGCTGCCTTGCGGCGCTGATAAAGATCTCCATCTGCTCCCGCACACCCTGCTGGCCAATATAGTCCGCCAGCCTGGAGGGACGGATTGCCACCTCCTGTGCGGGCTGTTCTGCCGGCTCCAGTGCGGAGGGGTTAACCAGTCGATCCGTTTCAATCATCCGGACAGCCTTCTATTTCATCGCTGTTTTGAGTGCATTGCGGATTATCTCCTCACTGGAGAGACCATCACAATCAATACTGCCGATCAGGCGGCTGGCTTCCTGGGGTTTGTAACCCAGCGACTCCAGGGCGCTGCGGGCATCCTGCCGCGCATCTCTGACAGCAAGGGAAGAGGCGTCCACCGGCGCTGCCTGGCATGAAAGATGGTTATCGGGAAGACGATCCCGCATCTCGACAATCAGTCGCTGGGCTGTTTTCTTGCCAATCCCCGGCAGGCGCACCAGGCGGGCGGCATCATCATCCTGTACTGACCGGGTAAACTCCACAACCGAAATGCCAGACAGAATGGTCAACGCCAGTTTCGGCCCGACACCGTTGATCCGGATCAGGGTGCGAAACAGGTGACGCTCTTCCCGGGAGGAAAATCCGTACAGCAAATGGGCATCGTCACGCACCACCAGATGGGTGTGAAGCACCACCTCCTGACCCGGATCGGGCAGTGTATAAAAGGTGCTCATCGGCGCTTCCAGTTCATAGCCAACCCCGTTTACATCCAGCAGCAGGGCTGGCGGCTGCTTCTCGGCGAGCTTGCCGATCAGGCGGCCGATCACTGCGCCGTCCTGATTCTGGACAGGGTTTGCCGGGTATGGCAGTGACACAGGGCAGCCGCGAGGGCATCGGCGGCATCCGCCTGGGGGGATGAGGGCAGATTCAACAGGACTTTTATCATATGCTGTACCTGCTCTTTCTCGGCACGGCCGCGACCAACGATAGCCTGTTTGATCTCCGCCGGTGCGTATTCGCTGACCGGCAGCAGCTCCACCACCGCTGCACAGATGGCAGCGCCCCGCGCCTGCCCCAGTTTCAGGGCAGAACCGGCGTTGCGATGCATGAATACGCTTTCGACAGCAACCTCGTCGGGATGGTGAAGCATAATGATTTCACTGAGCTCCTCAAAAATACACTTCAGACGTTCGGGCAGTGTCTTGCCGCTCACCCGAATGCAGCCACTGGCTACATAGGTCGAAAGTTGGGAATCCAGATCAACGATACCAAATCCGGTCACCCGTGAGCCGGGATCGATACCGAGGATACGGATAGTCATCCCGCCATCTCAACCGGCCATTTTCTCCAGCATATCAGCAGGGATATCCGCATTGCTGTAGACATTTTGCACATCATCCAGATCTTCCAGCGCATCCACCAGACGAAGAACCTTCTGGGCATCCTCCAGCTCCAGGGCAACCGTTGTGGAAGGACGCATGGTCACCTCCGCATACTCCGGCACCAGCGACATCGCCTCCAGCGCCTGTTTTACCTCATTGAAATCCTCGGCCGTGGTGAGCACCTCGATACTGCCATCATCACTACTTATCACATCTTCGGCGCCAGCCTCCAGCGCTGCTTCCATAAGCTGCTCTTCATCGCAACCAGCGGCATAGCCAATCACACCTGCCTTGGTGAACAGGTAGGAAACCGAACCATCGGTACCCAGATTTCCTCCGGACTTGTTAAACGCATGACGCACTTCGGCCACGGTCCGGTTGCGGTTATCGGTCAGACAATCGACCATTACAGCCACGCCATTGGGGCCATACCCCTCATAGCGAACCTCCTCAAAATCATCACCATCCTGCGTACCGGCACCACGTTTTATCGCCCGCTCGATAGTATCCTTGGTCATGTTGCTGCCCAGCGCCTTGTCCACGGCAGCGCGCAAGCGCGGGTTGGCGGCAGTATCCGGCCCACCCATCCGGGCGGCAACGGTAATCTCTCGAATCAGTTTGGTAAACAGCTTGCCACGTTTGGCATCCTGCGCGCCCTTGCGGTGCTGGATATTGGCCCATTTGCTATGTCCTGCCATAACATCCCCATGGTTCTGTAGTAAAAAGAACAAATGCAACTGTCCTGCTTGCCACGAAAATTCGCCCACTCAAGGCAAAATACGGCAGTTTACAAGCCGGCCGTTCCCTCTCTCCCGGCGCCATACAGCATTGGAAACAACCCCGTTCGCAAAAATGGTGAATTTCACAGAGGCAGGACCGGACAGCTATCCGGGATTTTACAATTCGCGGGGTCGTTACGCAAAAACATCCCCGTCAGACAGCAAGATCAAACATACGGTTCAGTGCAATCCGCGCCTGGGCGGCATCGTCGGCAGAGACCTTGATACGATTCACCACCTCCCCGGCAACCAGGCTCTCCAGCGTCCACAGCAGATGTTGTGGATTGATACGAAACATGGTGGAGCACATGCAAACCATGGGTGACATGAACTGCACGGCAATACCCCGCGGTTTCAACTGCTCCTGCAGGCGGCTGACCATATTCAGCTCGGTGCCCACCAGCCAGCGGCTACCTGGCTCCGAGCCGGTGACGGTGTTGAGAATATACTCCGTTGAACCTACATAATCCGACTTCTGGCACACCTCGAAACGGCACTCGGGATGGGAGATCACCCTGGTCTCGGGGTAACGTTTTTTATACTGATCGATATGCTCGGGACGGAACATCTGGTGCACTGAACAGAAACCGTTCCACAGGATCATTCTGGCCTGCTTTATCTGTTGCACGGTCAAACCACCCATCGGCTGGTTGAAGTCCCACACCACCATCTGCTCCAGCGGAATGCCCATATTGTAGCCGGTATTGCGCCCCAGATGCTGGTCAGGAAAAAACAGCACCTTCTCACGTTGCCGGAATGCCCACTCCAGCACATGCGGAGCGTTGGTGGAGGTACAGACAATTCCTCCATGCCGGCCACAAAACGCCTTCAGATCCGCCGCCGAGTTGATATAGGTAACCGGTGTGACCAGTTCATCCGGATCCAGAATACCGGACAGCTCCTGCCAGGCATCCTCCACCTTGTCCAGATCCGCCATATCAGCCATGGAACAGCCCGCACCAAGATCCGGAAGAATGGAGATCTGCTCCGGCGCCGACATGATGTCAGCCACCTCTGCCATGAAATGCACCCCGCAAAACACGATGTATTCGGCGCTGGTCTGCGCAGCCTGCCGGGACAGCTTGAGGGAGTCCCCGGTGTAGTCAGCGTGCCGGAATACCTCTTCACGCTGATAGTGATGCCCCAGAATCACCAGCCGCTCACCCAGCGCCCGCCTGGCCGCACGGATACGTGCATCCAGTTCATCTTCATCCAGCTGAATATCGCTTTGAAGCGCTACTCCGGTTGTGCCCATGGGTGATTCCTCGCCAGGATTGATAATGGTTATAGAGGGTTAAGTGTACTACAAGATCACGTCCGATTTGAATCGGGTATGGATTTGCACCCCGAGAGCTCATTGGACTCAGGGTAGGCTGGCTGGTTCCAGCAGTTCGGTATCTTCATGGGAATATGGCGGACTGCAGCAACAGAGAAATACCAACACTTCATCCCCTGTGTTTTTTATATTGTGCGGAACACCCGGCAGGATGCAGATACCATCACCGACTGTAACAGGGTGGTATTCATCTCCCAGTCTCATCTCCCCGCACCCCCCCAGGATGTAGTAAATCTCCTCGCTGAGATGGTGTTTATGCAGCAAAGTTGTCTTCCCCGGAGCCACAACAGCCTCGGCCAGACTCTGATTTTGACAGTTATGACGGACGGGATGCATCAGCTCACGGATGGTGGAACCATCCCTGGTCACAAAAGGTTCGATTCTATCCCGGCTGGTTATCATTGTTACAAACGAAAACTCTGGTGCAGTTCGGGCATAATCACCCGTGTATCCTTCAGTCGCGAAGCGAAATGGGACATGACATCCGCCTCACCATGCACCAGAAAAGTGGTTTCCGGCTGCCCGGTCCGTTTGTGCCAGGAGAGCAACTCATCCTGGCCGGCGTGGGCGGAAAAGCCACCAATGGTGTAGATCCGCGCCTTCACCGGAATCTCGTCACCAAAAACACGCACCCGCCTGGCGCCATCGACGATACGCCGCGCCAGTGTGCCCTTTGCCGCGTAACCCACAAAGATAACAGTGCTGTCACGACGCCACAGGTTATGCTTGAGATGATGACGCACACGTCCGCCAGTACACATCCCGGAACCGGCGATAATGACTGCGCCCCCTTTAAGGCGGTTAATGGCGATGGATTCTGCAGTCTCGCGGGTAAAACTGAGTCCCGGCAGATCGAACGGGTCACTGCCATTGCGAAACAGCTCAGCGGCTTCCTCGTCAAAGCACTCAGGATGACGCCGGAAGATCTCGGTGGCCCGGATTGCCATTGGCGAGTCCAGAAACACCTGCAGGGAGGCTGGCAGTTGCCCGGCCTTCTCGCCTTCGCGCAGGTAGTACAGAATCTCCTGGGCGCGCTCCAGGGCGAAGCTGGGAATAACCACATTCCCGCCTCGATGGAAGGTATCGGTAATGGCCTCGTACAGCTCTTCAACGGAGGGCTTCAAGGATTTATGGGAACGATTGCCATAGGTAGTCTCCATCACTACCACATCCACATTGGACGGGGGATTCGGATCACGCAGGATGACGCGGCCACTGTACCCGAGATCACCGGAAAACAGGACGCGGCGCGAGTATCCGCTCTCCTGCAGCTCCAGCAGGATGCTCGCCGATCCCAAAATGTGACCCGCATCACAAAAGGTTGCCTGAACCCCCTCAGAGAGCTGCTGCGGTTTGCCATAGGATGCCACCCGCCCGAAATAGTCCAGTGCATTAAGAGCATCCAGCGTAGTGTAAAGCGGTGTAACCTCCGCCGCGCGCCCTCCATGACGCCTAGCCCGCCGGGTGGCCCGGGCGGCATCCTCCTCCTCAAGACCTGCCGCATCCAGCATCACAATCCGGGCAAGCTCCCTTGATGCAGCAGTGGTGATTATTTCGCCCTGAAAACCCCGCTTTACCAAAAGCGGTATTCGGCCACAGTGGTCCAGATGCGCATGGGTCAGCAGCAGATAGTCAATGGCTCCGGGGTCAAAACCAAACGGTTCCGCATTCTCCTCATCCAGCTCCCGGCCGCCCTGATATAAGCCGCAATCAATCAGTATTTTCTTGCCTGAGCACTCAATCAGATGACATGAACCGGTCACCCCCTGGGCAGCACCGTGAAATGATATCTCCATTATTCCTGTTCCCTTGCCAACAATAAGAAATGGGCGTTATGAGTTGGTAATAAACATCAGACCGATCAAATCACTTCCCTTGTGCACGGCAACGGGACAGAGATGCTGATCCGAGACAGAAGAAATCGGCCTGGGCAAATTCACATCCACTATTTCACCAGTACGCAGCTCAAGCCCATAGGGCTTAATACCCATTCCCTCGCCACTAATGTCAGTGGTACAGCTGGAGCCAACCACCTGCCCCTGTTTGACCAGATCCACCTTTAATCTGACAGGTGGGCGCTTTCGCAAACGATGTTCCATGACATTCTCCCGGGTCAATCAACATTTCATGGCTATCCCTCACCCCCCCTCTTGAAAACTATAGACCATAATCATCTCCCTCTGTATGCTGAAACCCTTGCATACAGGGCAAGATGACTATAATTTCTCGATCAAGGAAACCAAGTTATAACTCTCCGTTCAGATCACCAAAGCCGTTAGCACGTTAGCAAAGGAGTGTCTGAAAGATGAGTGATTTCATGAGCCACTTTGGCAGCATACCGGAGCCACGGACTGAACGCTGCCGGCGTCACGAATTGATGGATATCCTGTTTCTGTCCATCAGCGCCATTCTCTGTGGGGCGGAAGGCTGGGAAGAGATAGAGGACCTTGGCCATGCCCATCTTGATTGGCTAAGGCATTATTTTCCATATAAAAACGGCATTCCCCGTCATGACACCATTGCCCGGGTGTTGAGCCGTCTTGACCCGGATGCAATGAGTCTGAAGCAGGGTAATAGAGGTGGATCTGTCAGCCGATTTTCAGCGCCCGTCCATGAATCGTTTTGAAGAGTGTCTGGCGGGCCGCCTGGAGCTGGTCCGCCGCCTGATTGTCGCTGATCTGACAAGCGATCTTGTCCAGTATTTCAAAGCTGAGACCGGGTTTCAAATAGTCC
>JAJRUX010000009.1 GCA_024277575.1 Gammaproteobacteria bacterium
ACACGTTGTGCATGGTGCCCTTGTAATAGCTGGCCTGGAACGCGATCTCCTCGTTCCAGTCCAGGTAGAGTTTTGCTCCACCCATATTGCGAACGTTCATCTCTTCCAGTTTTATCTCGCCGGTAAACAGTTCTGTGTTCACTGTCAGCTCGTCATTACTGTATTCCCACACGGCGTCGGCCCCGGTATAGGCCTCACGGGTGACGTTTGGGCCGTTGCCCTCTTCGGAATAGAACAGTATGGGCGGTGTAATCCAGGGATAGGCGTTACCCACGGAGATGTATTCGTTGACAATGCCGGTTGGGAACTTGAGTTTGCCTGCGCGGATTTTTGTGTCATTGGTCAGGCTGACAGCAATGAATCCCCAGTCAAGATGGGCAACATAATTATCATCTTCCTGGGTGGCCAGGAACTGACTGGCGATGGAGACTCGGCCATCAATGGGTGCGGTCAGGTTAAGTCCGAGCATGGTGCCGCGGAAGGATCCATCCTTGCCAATCCCCGTATTAGTGTCGCCGCTAAAAAAATTGTCATCATTGATGTTTTGGTATTTGGCGGACATGAATCCGGTCAGGTTGATCCGATCGGCCCAATTCTCTGCCACTGCCGGGGAAGAGCACAGGCTTGCCGCAAACAGTCCGGATATGAAATATGCCGGTATTAGTTTGCGTGAAGTCATGCATCGATCTTTCATCTAAACTCTCCTTTTCACTGGAAATAGCCTTTTGCCGGGAATCCGCCCGCATTCCCCGCATTGGTACAGCGTGTTATCGGCCCTTGAATAGATAACTTTAAATCTTTAAACAAGCTGTTTGGGTGCCAAATTTAGTGCTGTTGTTTTGTGCATGTTAACAGTGGGATAACAGTATGTGATGTGCTTTGAACTCTTTATGTTATGTGTATTAAAAACAGTTCAGAATAATTACCGTTTTGTAATCTTCCTGTCATCTTGGTGACAGCGTGAATCCGGTAATATATGGCATGTAAAAGAGTGACGGGAGCAAGTTCCGGAATCATCTTGATTTTTCCCCAATCCTCGAGAACATGGCGTTGATAAACCAACCTGTGCGCCTGGTTTCACCTTTTCGGGGTCCTGTAAATAACCGGGCATTAGCGCTGATAAGGAAGTTGGAGCATGTCGATAGTTTCACAGCCAGTTCTGCTCCTTGCCCATGCGGCTTTGCCAATGCATCTATTCGCTGGAATGATGATGACTCTCGATGCTTGCGCATTTGGCGGCTGGTGCTCCAATTGGTTGTTCGTGGGGGAATAAAATCCGGTAGCTGGCGAGGTTGATTTTGGCAGATAAAAAATGCTTGCCTGTGTGTAGCACCCAGGTTCTATACTGACAAAGAGTTGCGCGAAACAGTGTTGAAAAGATCAAGGGTGATGGAGATGCTCACAGTCAGTGGTTTGTCAAAAGCGGCGCAGGTTACTCCGGATGCGATACGCCACTATGTTCGCGTCGGTTTGTTGTTTCCATCACGTGATTCGAAGAACGGGTACCGGTTGTTCAGCGACAGTGATCTCAAAAGGGTGAAATTTATCCGGCATGCCAGGGGTCTGGGATTTACTCTGCACGATATTCAGGTAATTTTTGACCAAAGCAACAGAGGAGTTTCACCTTGTCCCGAAGTGCGCGCCATTATTCAGCAGCGTATTGGGGAAAACCGGGCTAGGCTGGCCGACCTGAATGCGCTGCAGCAGCGAATGGATGATGCGCTGGAGAAGTGGAAATCGATGCCGGATGGCGAGCCTGATGGCGATGAGATATGTCATTTAATCGAGTCGGTGGTTTAGGGGTGTTCTCAATCACCGGTCATGGCGGGATTTCGGCCTTTTTCTGTACTGGCGGTGTTGCGGTTCGTTGCAACAGGGTGATGACTATTGCGCCCCACTGCACCTTGCCAGTGCAGGAAATTCCCCGAGATTCCGCTTACTCAGGCAGTTGAGAACACTCCTCAGGAGAACAGTAATAATGAATGATCCCGTATGCGGCATGAGCGCTACAGAAGAATCAAGATTTCATATCGAGCATGAGGGGAAGATCTACTATTTCTGCAGCGAGATCTGTCTCTACAAGTTCAGGGCGGATCCCGGGAAATATCTCCGGGAGGGAGCAGAGCAGGACCATGAGTGCTGCGCCTCGGGTACGCATGATGCAGTCTCTTCGTCCCGCAACAGCGGGGTAGCCGGGGTGGCGGACGAGACGGCTGTCTACACCTGCCCCATGCACCCGGAAATCGAACAACAGGGTCCCGGCAGCTGTCCGAAATGCGGCATGGCGCTGGAGCCGAAAGATGTGCCCGTAACAAGGACCAAGGTCGAATATACCTGTCCCATGCACCCCGAGATCATCCGTGATGAGCCGGGTAACTGCCCCATCTGTGGCATGACGCTGGAGCCGCGCACGGTGGAGCTGGAGGAGGATACCGGCGAGCTGGACTACATGACGCGCCGCTTCTGGGTGAGTGCGATCCTGGCGATTCCTGTCTTCCTCAGTGCCATGGCGGCCGAGTTCTGGCCGGAGGCGATGGCGCAGATTATCGACCCGAAGATCCGCCAGTGGATCGAGCTGGTGCTCTCGGCACCGGTGGTCTGGTGGGGGGGCTGGGTGTTCTATGTGCGCGGCTGGCAATCCATCGTCACCCGCAACCTCAACATGTTCACCCTGATCGCCATCGGCGTGAGCGTCGCCTGGACCTACAGTTTTATCGCCGTGGTTTTCCCGGGTATCTTTCCCCCCACCGTGTTCAACGAGATGGGAGTGGTACCGGTCTATTTCGAGGCTGCCTCGGTGATCACCGCCCTGGTGCTGCTGGGTCAGGTGCTGGAGTTGCGGGCGCGCAGCCAGACCAATGCGGCCATCAAACTGCTGCTGGGGCTGGCGCCGAAGACGGCGCGTATCGTCCGCGACGATGGGACCGAGGAGGATATCCCGCTGGAGCATGTCAAACCCGGTGATACGTTGCGGGTACGGCCCGGTGAAAAGATCCCGGTGGATGGTGTGGTGGTCGATGGTGAAAGCAACGTCGATGAATCCATGGTCACCGGCGAGCCGATTCCGGTGGTCAAGACGGCAGGAGAAAAGCTGATTGGCGCCACGGTCAACGGCACCGGTAGCCTGCTGATGCGTGCAGAGAAGGTGGGTTCCGATACCCTGCTGGCGCAGATCGTCAAGATGGTCGCTGAGGCGCAGCGCTCCCGGGCTCCGATTCAGAAGCTGGTGGATGTGGTTGCCAGCTACTTCGTCCCCGCCGTGGTGGTGATTGCCATCATCACTTTCATCGTCTGGAGCCTATGGGGACCCGAACCGGCCATCGCCCATGCGGTGATCAACGCCGTGGCGGTGCTGATCATTGCCTGCCCCTGCGCGCTGGGGCTGGCCACCCCCATGTCCATCATGGTGGGTACCGGCAAGGGGGCGATGATGGGGGTGCTGATCAAGAATGCCGAGGCATTGGAGGTGATGCAGAAGGTTAACACCTTGGTGGTGGACAAGACTGGCACCCTTACCGAGGGCAAGCCGAAACTGGTCTCGGTGGTGGCCGAGGCAGGCTTCCAGGAGGATGAGATCCTGCGCCTTGCGGCCGGCCTGGAGCGCTCCAGCGAGCATCCGCTGGCCGAGGCCATCGTGCAGGGAGCGGAAGAGCGCAGCGTGGAGCTGATACCGGCCGACGAGTTCCAGTCGGTGACCGGCAAGGGGGTCACCGGCGTGGTGGATGGCCGCAAGGTGGCGCTGGGTAATCTAAAGTTGCTGCAGAGTCTCGGCATCAATGCCGGGGAGATGCCGCAGCAGGCAGACAGTGGGCGTGCCGAAGGGCAGACCGTGATGCTGCTGGTGGTGGATGGCAAGGCGGCCGGACTGATCGGCGTGGCCGATCCCATCAAGGAGACCACCCCGGAGGCGATCCGTGACCTCCATGAGGAGGGGATCCAGGTGGTGATGCTCACCGGAGACAGCCGCAAGACCGCAGAAGCGGTGGCCACCAAACTGGATATCGATCGGGTGGAGGCGGAAGTGCTGCCGGAGCAGAAGGCGGAGATCGTCAAGCAGCTCCAGGCGGAAGGGCGCATCGTCGCCATGGCGGGTGACGGCATCAACGATGCCCCGGCGCTGGCCCAGGCCCATGTGGGAATCGCCATGGGCACCGGCACCGACGTGGCCATGGAGAGTGCCGGAGTGACCCTGGTCAAGGGGGACCTGCGCGGTATCGTGCGTGCCGTGCGTCTCTCCCGTGCCACCATGCGCAATATCCGCCAGAACCTGTTTTTCGCCTTCATCTACAACGCTTCGGGTGTTCCCATTGCCGCCGGTATTCTCTATCCCTTCTTCGGCATCCTGCTTTCACCGATTATTGCCGCGGCGGCGATGAGCTTCAGTTCGGTATCGGTGATCACCAATGCGCTTCGATTGAGAAACGTGAAGTTGTAGCCGATTGGGAGTACCGCGTGGGGAGGGATGGGCAAGAAACCCACTCCTCTGTCTTTGACCCTTATCTGCAAGGAAACGGATGAAAACCAGGTCGCAAGAAAAAAAGCTGTCCCTGATCGGTTCCGTCTCCCTGGGAACGGGGGT
>JAJRUX010000010.1 GCA_024277575.1 Gammaproteobacteria bacterium
GTACGCCCCGGCGTTTTGCTGGTTCGCGCCAGAGATTTCATGCCCGTTATGGCATTCAGGGCACTTGATTTGCCCGCATTGGAGCGGCCGGCAAATGCCACCTCAACCCCTTTATCGGCGGGAAGCTGGCGCAGCTGATGGGCGCTAAGCAGATAACTGACCTTCCGATAGGCTGGATTCATGATAAAACCTTGTCTTAAAGCGGTAACCGGCGATCAATCCGCTTGACAGCCGCCAGGCACCCCCATAGGATGCACAAACTTACCCGTTGACACCACTCCATCAGGGGTTTCATGGAAATCAATGACGTCTATACACTGATAAAATCCGATATGGATGCGGTGAATAATACCATTAAACAACGGCTCTACTCCGAAGTGGTATTAATCAACCAGATCAGTCACCACATTATCAATAGCGGCGGTAAGCGGCTGCGCCCGGTGCTGGTGCTGCTCTCCGCTCGCGCCATGGGTTATGAGGGAAGCCATCATATTGATCTGGCTGCCATCATTGAATTCATCCACACCGCAACCCTGCTCCATGACGATGTGGTCGACAGCTCCGAACTGCGCCGCGGACAGGAGACTGCCAATGAGCTGTGGGGTAATGAGGCCAGCGTACTGGTAGGTGATTTCCTCTACTCCCGTTCTTTCCAGATGATGGTCGATGTGGGCAACATGCGGGTGATGGAGATTCTTGCCGGAACTACGAATACCATTGCCGAAGGTGAAGTCCTGCAGCTGCTTAACTGCAACGATGCAGATACCACTGAGGAGCGCTACATAACTGTCATTCACTACAAGACAGCCAAGCTGTTCGAGGCAGCATCCCAACTCGGAGCAGTTATCAGCGACAGCGCTCCAGGGCTGGAGCAGGCCATGGTGAAATACGGGATGCATCTCGGGACCGCTTTCCAACTGGTGGACGACATGCTGGACTACAGCGCCCCCGGAAAAGATATTGGCAAAAATGTCGGCGATGACCTGGCAGAAGGAAAACCAACCCTGCCGCTTATCTACGCCATGCGCAACGGCACACCGGAACAGGCATCTATCGTACGACAGGCGATAGAGGAAGGTGGCGTGGGCGATATTGACCGGATAAGGGAAGTAATTGAAACCACCGACGCCATCGCGTACACTGCCAAAACCGCCCGGGAAGAAGCCGACATGGCCAAGGCGGCGCTTGAGGGAGTTCCCGACTCTCCTTATAAAAAAGCGCTGATTACCCTTGCGGAATTCTCGGTAAACCGTACCTACTGACGGGGTGTAGCTCAGCTTGGTAGAGCACTGTCTTCGGGAGGCAGGGGCCGGAGGTTCAAATCCTCTCACCCCGACCAGCATGGACGTTGGAAATGTCGCTCCTGCAGGAGCGGTTATCGACCGATGTACGGTTCCAGGTTCAAATTCAACAGGTGCCAGCCTATGGACATGCAATCAGCAATTAAAGCGGTAACCGAATGCCGCAATCTGAGCAGCAACGAGATGGCTGAGGCAATGCATTTACTGATGGAAGGAAAGGCCAGTGACGCGCAGATTGCAGCATTTCTCATTGGACTGCGCATGAAAGGCGAGACAGTAGATGAGATCAGCGCTGCCGCCTCTGTGATGCGCGAGCTGGTTACCCCGGTGGAGATCGATGTTCCCCATCTGGTGGATACCTGCGGCACAGGGGGCGATGGCGCATCCACTTTCAATATATCCACTACCAGCGCATTTGTAGTCGCTGCAGCCGGGGGCCATGTAGCCAAGCACGGCAACCGCTCCATCTCCAGCAAATCCGGAAGTGCCGATGTACTGGAAACCGCCGGCGTCAATCTTGAACTGACACCACAACAGGTGGCAATGTGCATCGAGAAGGTTGGCGTAGGCTTCATGTTTGCCCCGAAACACCACAGCGCAATGAAGCATGTGATAGGCCCGCGCCGCGAAATGGGAGTACGCACCATATTCAACGTACTGGGTCCGCTAACCAACCCCGCAGGAGCAAAAAATCAGGTGCTGGGAGTATTTGACCCAAAGTGGCTGGAACCACTAGCAAAAGTGCTGGAACGGCTTGGCAGCCGTCATGTATTGGTGGTACATGCGGAGGACGGACTGGATGAAATCACCATTTCAGGGCCGACCCATCTGGTAGAGCTGAAACATGGCTCCCTGCAACACATCGAAATCACACCCGAGCAATTTGGCATACAGCGAGCAGGGCTGGACGCCCTGATTGTGGATCGGCCAGGGCGTAGCTTGGATATGATGCGCCAGGTACTGGATGATAAAGCCGGACCAGCGCGGGATATTGTCATACTCAACGCCGGAGCCGCAATTTATGTCGCCGGCATCACGGACTCCCTGGAACAGGGGGTGGACAAGGCCAGAGAGGTTCTTGCCCGCGGCACCGCACGCAAGCGGCTTGAATCACTGGTTCAGTTCAGCAACAGCCTGTAAATGGAAAAACCCCCCGATATTTTGCTCCGGATCCTGCGCCGCAAAGCCGAGGAGATCGAGGAACACCGCACAAAGACAAATCTGGAAGAGATCATTCAACGCAGTAAAACAGCCCCGATACCACGCAGCTTTACAGAAGCTATCCGGCAGCGTATCGATGCAGGAGAGGCTGCAATCATTGCAGAGATAAAAAAAGCCTCTCCCAGCAAAGGGATAATCCGGGAAAATTTTCATCCTGCAGAGATCGCCCGAAGTTATGAAAAGGGGGGCGCAACCTGTTTGTCGGTACTCACCGATCGGGATTTTTTTCAGGGAGCAGATGAGTACCTGCAGCAAGCCCGCGCCGCCTGCTCACTGCCGGTATTACGCAAAGATTTCATTATTGATCCTTACCAAATTTATGAGTCCCGCGCCTTGGGAGCAGACTGCATCCTGCTAATCGTCACCGTTCTGAGTGATACCCAACTGACGGAATTTTCAGACCTGGCACACGAACTACGAATGGACGTACTGGTTGAAGTACACAACCGGGAAGAACTGGAACGAATCCTGGCACTTGGCTTGAAACTGCTTGGAATCAATAATCGCAACCTGCGTACTTTTGAAACCTCCCTGCATACGACACTAGAACTACTATCGCTTATCCCCCCTCAACATATTGTGGTAACCGAGAGCGCCATTCATACGCCGGACGATGTTACTCTGATGCGTAATAACGGGGTGCATGCATTCCTGGTGGGCGAAGCTTTTATGAGGGCAAACGAACCAGGAGAGAAGTTGTCAGCGCTGTTTAACCCGGACATTTCTTGAACCTGAATCCGTGGGTTCATGACGGCGCATAGCACAAGCTCTTGATTCCACAGCGGTTCAAAAAATGCCCGCTTAACCTAAGGGTGAAGCTAAGATTTTTTGATTCCACAATGGAATCAATATGTTGCGCTCTGCATCCGCCCTGAACCCACGGATTCAGGTTGAAATAAATTTTATTCCCCCTCAGAAACCGAGTGATCTGTTACTGATTTACCTTTCCAGCCAAATCTATTCATTTTAAAGCCTGTTTCCTCGTCCCCGATCTGGTGAACAGCTGCATTTCACCAACAGTCTCCTGTTCTGCAACAGTAAAGACATTTCATCCGCCAACCGTTATAGTAGCGCATGAACCGCGTATCTATTTGATAACCCTACTATTTATGTGACTAATTGGCTTTTTGGGTGATAAAAATGAAGTCCCCGTATTGCAGAACAAAAACATTTTTCGTCATACTGATCCTCTGTCTGGCTCTGACACAACCATCATTGGCAAAAGAAAATCGAATCCAGGATGAGTTAAACAACCCGATCCCGACCCTCAACCCTTTGCGCAAAGCGCTGGGAAACAAGGCTTTTGACCGGGCAATGAAGTCAGGCAAGTATTACTATGTCGGAAACAAGAAGTGTCGCTTATGCCACCGCGAATTTTTTGTCGGCAGGATGAAAGATCCGCATGTTCACAGTTATGAGCGGCTGGTGGCCACAGGTTATGAAAAAAACAGCCGCTGTCTTGGCTGTCATACAACGGGTTACAATGTGGAAACAGGTTACACCGATTTCAAGACCACACCCGAATTAGTTGGAGTACAGTGCGAAGGCTGCCATGGTCCGGGCAGCGTCCATGTCAGCCGACAGGCAAAAGAGCGTTCTTTTGGAATACCCCGAATTAACTACACACAAAAGAATAAGAATGGCAAAAAAACAATCAAGGGAGGATTTCTGGCTGGAACAGATCGCCCAAAGATGATCAAGAGAATGTGCCTCTCCTGTCATACCAAACGCTGGAGACACTCATTTGCGCGCACAACTCACGGTTTCAAGGCCGCCTATGACTCGTATAAAACCCCTCTTCCCGGTGACGTCATAGAGTAATCCATTACCCTGTTTCGGCTCCCTTAATGAACGGCTGCAACCACTCTGACATGGTCAAGTTTCTCGCTCCATCTCCTACTGAACCGTTTCGGGGAGAGGAAAAGGCTATCTGCCGGAACGCCCCGCACAATGAACCAGCACACAACCATACCGACCACCAGCAGTGACAGGTAACCAAACAACCCTCAACTATAACGTATCAAGTCAATTGAATTCGCTCATCAAGTCAAACAAAACCACCTGCAATAAAAAAGGGGGTGGAAACCACCCCCTTTTCCTTAAAATAGCCTCAATAAGCCCACATTACCCCCCCATACGCTTCCGCAAACGCTGGATGGTATGCAGCTGGGCCACTGCTTCGGCCAGCTCCGCTTGGGCCTTGGCGTAATCAATATCGCTTTTCTTGTCTTTCAATGCCTGCTCAGCGCGATTTTTTGCCTCCAGCGCAGCGGCTTCGTCAAGGTCCTTGGCACGCAAAGCAGTATCCGACAGAATCGTAACCGTATGGGGCTGAACCTCCAACATCCCACCAGAAACGTAGAAATACTGCTCCTCACCTTCTGTGGTAGTAACCTTCACCTCGCCCGCCTGAAGCGTAGACAGAAAAGGTGTATGGCGTGGCATGATGCCCACCTCACCCATCTCCGCAGGCGCGAGCAAAAATTCAGCGGGGCCGGAGAATATCTCCTGCTCGGCACTGACGATGTCAACATGCATGGTCATAGCCATATACTACTCCCGCGGTTAGATGCTCTTGGCTTTCTCAACCGCTTCTTCGATGCCGCCAACCATATAGAAGGCCTGCTCCGGCAAGTGGTCGTATTCACCTTCAATGATGGCCTTGAAGCCGGTGATGGTGTCTTTCAATGATACATATTTGCCAGGTGATCCAGTGAACACCTCGGCCACAAAGAAGGGCTGTGACAGGAAGCGCTGAATCTTGCGAGCGCGAGCCACCACCTGCTTGTCTTCCTCGGAAAGTTCGTCCATACCAAGAATCGCAATAATATCCTTCAGCTCCTTGTAACGCTGCAGGGTATTCTGTACTGCACGGGCGGTATCGTAATGCTCCTGACCAATAACCAGGGGATCAAGCTGGCGACTGGTTGAGTCCAAAGGATCCACCGCAGGATAGATACCCAGCTCCGCAATCTGTCGGGATAGCACCACGGTAGCATCCAGATGAGCAAAGGTAGTCGCTGGTGATGGATCGGTCAAATCATCAGCCGGCACATATACCGCCTGAATGGAGGTAATGGAACCGGTCTTGGTGGAAGTGATGCGCTCCTGCAGTACACCCATCTCTTCCGCCAGTGTAGGCTGGTAGCCCACCGCAGAAGGCATACGGCCCAGCAGCGCAGATACCTCGGTTCCGGCCAGTGTGTACCGGTAGATATTATCGATAAACATCAGCACATCACGCCCTTCGTCCCGGAAGTATTCCGCCATGGTGAGACCAGTCAGCGCAACACGCAAACGGTTACCAGGGGGCTCGTTCATCTGCCCGTAGACCAGTGACACCTTGTCCAACACGTTAGAATCCTTCATCTCGTGGTAGAAGTCATTACCTTCACGGGTACGCTCCCCGACTCCGGCAAACACCGAATAACCGCTATGCTCGATAGCAATATTACGGATAAGCTCCATCATATTCACAGTCTTACCCACGCCGGCACCGCCAAACAGACCAACCTTGCCACCCTTGGCAAAAGGGCATAGCAGATCAATAACCTTGATCCCGGTCTCCAGCAACTCCGCTCCGCCCGCCTGTTCGTCATAGCTGGGAGCTTTACGATGAATTGGCCAAGTGGTATCGCATTTGACCTCGCCAGCATCATCAATTGGGGTACCCAGTACGTTCATGATGCGACCCAGAGTACCTGTGCCCACCGGTACCTTGATTGCTTCACCGGTGTCATCCATCACCATACCGCGCTTCATGCCATCAGTACTCCCCAGTGCAATGGTACGTACCACACCGTCACCAAGCTGCTGTTGCACTTCCAAGGTCAGATTCAACTCCTTGTTAACAAGCGCGTCATAGACCTTGGGCACAGAATCGCGTGGATACTCCACGTCTACCACAGCGCCGATGATTTGTACGATCTTTCCAGAACTCATTTGTCGGTACCCCTTGAATGTATAATCTCTTTGCGATGCGCCTCTGCGCACCCTGTATTCTCTATAACCTATACCGCCGCCGCACCGCCGACGATTTCTGACAGCTCTTGGGTAATCGCTGCCTGACGCGCCTTGTTGTACACCAGCTGCAAATCCTTGATGAGATCTCCGGCATTATCCGAAGCGCTCTTCATCGCCACCATCCGAGCAGCCATTTCGCAGGCAATATTCTCGACTACCCCCTGGTAGACTTGGGACTCGATAAAGCGCATCAACAAACCGTCCAATACCGCTTTGGCGTCCGGCTCATAAAGATAATCCCAATGATGCTTGAGCTCATCATCGTCAACAGCCTCAACCGGGAGCAGTTGCTGCACCTCGGGCTTCTGAGTCATAGTATTTACGAAGTTGTTCTGAAGCAGAATCAACCGATCTATCCGGCCTTCGTAATAGGCATCAAGCATGACTTTAACCGGCCCAATCAGATCGGTTAACTTCGGTTTATCACCCAGCTGCGTGACTTCACTAACGATATTCGCCCCCAGCCGCTTGACGAAACTCAACCCCTTGTTGCCAACCACACAGACATCCAGCTCTACGCCCTTATCGCTCCAGCCCTTCATCTCTTTAACAGCTGTACGGAACAAGTTGACGTTAAGACCACCACACAATCCACGATCGCTGGAGATGAGGATAAACCCAACCCGCTTTACCTCTCTCTCAGACAGGAAAGGGTGCTGGTATTCCGGGTGTGCATTCGCCAGATGCCCTATGACGTTGCGAATTTTTTCGGCATACGGACGCGAGGCGAACATACGATCCTGCGCCCGGCGCATCTTGCTCGCCGCAACCATCTCCATGGCCTTGGTTATCTTCTGCGTATTTTGAATACTCTTTATCTGAGTACGTATTTCCTTTGCACCGGCCATCGGTTACGCCTCGCTTACCAGGTATTGTTGGCTTTGAAGTCATCCATCGCCTTGCGCATAGCACCGGCAATTTCATCGTTATAATCACCGCTGGCATTAATCTTGTCCAGCAACTCGCTCTGCGAAGAGCGCAGATAACCATGCAGCGCTTGCTCAAAATCAACTATCTTGTTGACTTCCACATCGTCTAGATATCCCTCTTCTGCGGCAAATAGCGAAAAAGCCATCTCTGCAATAGAGAGCGGTGAATACTGCTTCTGCTTCATCAGCTCGGTAACGCGTTGTCCGCGCTCCAACTGCTTTCGCGTTGCCTCGTCCAGATCGGAGGCAAACTGCGCAAATGCCGCCAGTTCACGATATTGCGCCAGAGACAGCCGAACACCACCACCCAGCTTCTTGATGATCTTGGTCTGAGCGGCACCACCCACACGTGAAACCGACAACCCGGCGTTAATGGCTGGTCGGATACCGGCGTTGAAAAGATCAGTTTCGAGGAAGATCTGCCCGTCAGTAATGGAGATTACGTTGGTAGGAACGAACGCGGATACATCACCGGCTTGCGTCTCGATGATTGGCAACGCGGTCAGCGAACCGGTTTTCCCCTTGACCTTGCCACCGGTCAGTTTTTCGACGTGATCGGCATTGATGCGCGCCGCGCGCTCCAGCAAACGAGAATGGAGATAAAACACATCACCGGGATAAGCTTCACGACCTGGTGGACGGCGCAGCAGCAAGGAGACCTGACGATAAGCCCAAGCCTGCTTGGTCAAATCATCATAAATAATCAGCGCGTCTTCGCCCTTTTCCAGGAAATATTCGCCCATCGCACAACCGGAATAAGGTGCAATATATTGCATGGCTGCAGACTCGGAAGCGGTTGCCGCAACAACAATTGTATGCTCCATGGCGCCATGCTCTTCAAGCTTGCGAACCACGCCGGCAACTGAGGAGTTTTTCTGCCCGATAGCCACATAGATACACTTGATACCGGTACCCTTCTGGTTGATGATTGCATCAATGGCTACAGCGGTCTTCCCGGTCTGGCGATCGCCGATAATCAGCTCACGCTGTCCACGACCGATCGGCACCATTGCATCAATGGCCTTTAGCCCGGTCTGGACCGGCTGGTCAACCGACTGGCGCTCAATAACGCCGGGAGCAATCTTTTCGATGGGAGAGGTTTTTTCCGCTTCAACGGGACCTTTACCATCAATGGGGTTACCCAAGGAGTCTACGACCCGGCCCAGCAATGCCTCCCCAACGGGTACCTCAAGAATACGCCCGGTGCACTTGACGCTGTCCCCCTCCGAGATATGCTCGTAAGAACCAAGAATAACAGCGCCAACGGAATCGCGCTCAAGATTCAAGGCCATCCCGTACGTATCTCCGGGGAACTCGATCATCTCGCCTGACATCACATCGGACAAACCGTGGATGCGGGCAATACCGTCTGACAGACTGACTACCGTACCCTCGGTACGAGCCTCGGTGGTTGTTTCAAAACCCTCGATGCGTTTTTTTATTAACTCGCTGATCTCTGCAGGATTCAGTTGCATTTTCAATTATCCTCTATTCGACACGCCCTAGCGCAACAGCACGTGGCTTAAACGCTCTATCTGCCCTTTGGCCGAGCCATCAATTACCAGGTCTCCGGCGCGTATCACCGCACCTCCCAGTAAACTTTCATCGACTTCGCACTCTAGCACCACATCACGACCCAGCCGCTTCTTCAACGATGCTGCGATTTTCTTTTGCTGAGCATCATCAAGGGGAAGCGCGGAAACCACTTCTGCCGTAATCACTCCCTCAGCATCTGCGCGTGCCTGCTCATAGAGTCCGGCAATCTCCGGTAACAGATCGAGCCGATCATTCTCTATTAGAGTGGCGATGAAGTTTTTCCCGTAATCATCCAACTTGTCGCCACACAACTCGATAAACAGTCCGGTCAGCTGTTCATTGCCAATCTTGGGATTACCAATGAGCGAGCCCATCTCCGGGTTGCTGGCGATAGCAGCACAAAGCTGCAATCTGTCGGACCAATCCTTCAGGTTTTCCTGTTGCTGCGCCAGCTTGAACACTGCTTCGGCATAAGGTCGGGCTATTGTGGTTTTTTCAGCCATTAGTGTTAAACCACCCTATATCTGAGCGACCAGATCGGCCAACAGTTTCTGGTGGGCCTTCGGATCAACCTCTTTCTTGAGAACCCGCTCCGCCCCGGCAACAGCGAGAGAAACCACTTGGCCCCGCAACTGCTCCTTGGCGCGATTAGCTTCCTGTTCAATCTCGGCATTAGCTGCAGCCAACAAGCGCTCACCTTCGGAACGGGCGTTATTTTTGGCCTCTTCCACGATTTCACCAGCACGCTTCTGCGCTTGGGCAACTATTTCCGCGGCCTGCTGCTTGGCTTCGCCAATCTTTTCCGCAGCGCGTTTGCGAGCCAACTCCTGTTCATGCTCGCCTCGCTCGGCAGCAGCCAGACCGTCAGCAATCTTCTTTTGACGATCGGCCAGAGCGGTTGTCAACGGCTCCCATAGATAGCGTTGAATAAACCACACCAGTACCGCAAAGGTAAGGATCTGGCCGAGTAATGTGGCAGTAATATTCACCTTGTAACTCCTTACGGTTTATATTTTTAGAGAGTTCGGATTGCTCTATCAGCCGCCCATCGCCGCTTTAACCGCATCGGCGAACGGATTGGCAAACACAAACCACATAGCCATACCAAGAATGATCATCGGAAAGGCTTCCATCAAACCACCGGTGAACAACATCTGCCCCATCAATTGGGGACGCATCTCCGGCTGGCGGGCAATGCCCTCCAGAAACTTGGAACAAATCAGGCCCCAGCCAAGAGCAGAACCCAGTCCTGCAGCAGCCAGAATGATACCAACGCCAATGGCGGTCATACCGTAAACAGAAGCAAGTACTTCAGCGTTCATCTAGTGGTCTCCTTAGTGTAAAACGAAAAAATCAAGCGAAAATCAGTGCTCTTCTTCAGCAGTATGCGCCATGCCCAGATAGACGATGGTCAACAACATGAAGATAAATGCCTGTAACGTAATGATCAGGATGTGGAAGATAGCCCACAGGCTCCCCAGCGCAACCTGGAATGGCAACATGTACCAGGCAAAAGAGAGTAAAGCAATCAACATGAAGATCAACTCGCCGGCAAACATGTTTCCGAACAGACGTAAGGCAAGGCTGACAGGTTTAGCCACCTCTTCAATAGTAGTCATGATGATGTTGACCGGAATCAGATACTTGCCGAACGGATGAAACAGGAACTGCTTCAGGTAACCTACTGGCCCTTTGATCTTGATGTTGTAGTATATGATCAGAGCAAACACACTCAGAGCGAGAGCAAAGGTGGTTCCGAGATCGGTTGTTGGCACTACCTTAAGATATTCGACACCAATCAATCGCCCCATCAAGGGCAAAAGATCGACCGGGATCAGATCCATGGCGTTCATCAGGAATACCCAGATAAAAATGGTAATCGCGAGAGGGCCAATCAGGGGATTGCTACCGGGGAAAATATCTCTAACCTGAGTCTGAACAAATTCTACCACGCTTTCAATCACATTCTGCAAGGTTCCGGGAGTACCCGTAGTCAACACACGCCCAACAGCAAAGCTAACCCACGCCATCAACCCCGCGAGTAACCAACCAAACAACAGGGTATCGACATGGAAGGCCCAGAAACCAGCGGCCTGGTGGGTTACCGGATCACAATTTCCAACACACCAGTTGACCAGATGGTGCTGGATATATTCCGCAGAACTTTGTGCTTCTCCACTCACTGTTTTGCTCCGAGGGTTATGTTCTTAGTTGTGTGTCTACCTTGTTAAACGCATAAGCAACCTGAGCCAGCGAATAACATACCAGAATTGCAACGGGGGCCAGTTTCAGCGTACCCATCCCCAATGCCATCAACACCAGAGTGAGCAAAAAACGTTGAACTGCTCCCGCATATATAACAAATGCCCCCTGGCTCGAATCTTGTGCTGCTGTTTCTGCCGCTTTGGTTATACGCCAACCCATCAGCCAGGTCGCAAACAGAGCAATCAGACCACCATAGAAAGCCGACTGGGCCGCATACAATCCCTGTAGGATAAAATATACCGCCGTAACTCCCAGCACTATCAGTAGCTGCAAAACCAGCACCCTGCGAACAGTGGTGCGCATCACTTTAGCTGCATAACTCATGTGCCTTTTACACGCCTTGGGCGTAGAAAACCCCACTCAGCTGGATGCCGCCACTCGTTCAGGTTGTTACTCTTGGGCGCGCAGTATAAGGACTACTGAGCGTGGGGTCAATCAATAAATCGCACCCAACCAATCTGTATTGAACTCAAAGCCTTTTAGGTCGTAATTTCTTTATTTCGCTGTAACGGAATCTCAACCTCTTCGCGCTGCTCTTTCCCCGCGAGTACCTCTATCAGAACCAGAGCAAAATCCATCGCCGTACCTGGACCACGCGAGGTAATTATATTGCCATCACGCACAACGGCATCCGAGCACAACTGGATATCAGGCAATGCCATCTGCTCCAATACCCCGGGATAAGCCGTTACTCGCCTGCCGGCCAGCAGGCCAGCGCTGGCCAATACCTTCGGCGCAGCACAAATGGCTGCCACGTATTTTTCAGTCGCCACCATCCTGCGCAGTAATTGATGGATACGGATATCGCTGTCCAGATTGTCACTACCGGGTAGGCCGCCAGGCAGCACAATCATGTCAAACTTCTGCTGTAAAGCTGCATCCAGATCATCGTCAGGAATGATCACCGTACCACGACTGCCTTTTACCGGCTCTCCAGTCAGCCCTGCTGTAACAACTTCAAACTGCGCCCGGCGGAACAGGTCAACAACGGTAACGGCTTCCAGCTCCTCAAAACCCTCCGCCAAAGGAATGAGAACACGAATCATTGGCTCTGGCTCACGATTATTTATTGTAATCCCGCAGGATATAGAGCCCCTTCAGCAAATTGAGCGCCTCAAACAGTGGGTAATCGGTTTCCGCCAACGGCTTCTCTTCCTTGGCCTTTTTGTCTACAGGCCCATTGGGGTTCTTCTGGCCGCCACTGCCGTTTTCCAGGTGTCCGGCTAAATCAGCCTCTTTCAGCATCTTCAGGCTGTGCTCCGCCTTCGCCAGCTTTACACTTTCAAGCTCTATATCCGGAACAATACCTTCGGCCTGTATGGAGCGCCCGGAGGGCGTGTAGTAGAGGGCTGTGGTAAGCTTGAGAGCAGTCCCCCCCTGCATGGGAAGAATGGTTTGAACCGAGCCTTTGCCAAAACTTGGCTGCCCGAGAATCACCGCCCGCTTATGATCCTGTAGAGCACCGGCCACAATCTCCGACGCCGACGCCGACCCTCCATTGATCAATACAACTATCGGAGCACCTTTCAATAAGTCACCTGAACTGGCGTTAAAACGCATTTCAGAGTTTTTTATCCGGCCTTCGGTGTAGACAATCGTTCCTTTGTCCAAGAAAGCATCCGATACATCAACTGCTGCATTCAATACCCCACCGGGATTGTTACGCAGATCCAGTACCAACCCATTAAGCTGTCCATTACTCTCCTTGTTCAACTTTTTTAGCGCTTTGGTCAGATCCTTGCCGCTGCGGGCCTGAAACTGGGTAATGCGAACATAACCAAAACCATCTTCCAGCATCCTGCTTTTGATACTCTTGACCTTGATAATGGCGCGGGTAATGGTGATGGTAAGTGGCTTTTCCTCACCTTCGCGCACGATGGTTAGCACGATATCAGTGCCCGGTTTGCCGCGCATGACTTTTACCGCTTCACCAAGACTCATGCCTTTCACAGGCGAAGAATCGAGCCGGATAATCAGATCACCGGCCTGCACCCCTGCTTTCTGGGCTGGCGTATCATCGATTGGTGCGATGACTTTGACAAAACCATCCTCCATTCCGACCTCAATCCCCAATCCACCAAACTCACCTGTAGTACCGACCTGCAGTTCCTTGAAAGAGTCGGCATCCATATAGGCCGAGTGCGGATCAAGATCCGCCAGCATGCCACGAATTGCGCCTTCCAACAGCGTCTTGTCATCTACGTCCTTAACATAGTCGCTTTTGATCTTGCCAAATACTTCGGAAAAGGTTCGCAACTCTGTCAACGGCAAGGAGAGTGAAGTCTGATTTTCACTGCGATCAGCCAGTACCCCATGCCCCAATGAAAGCATTACGCCGACCGTAATCCCGAATACCAGAATAAGGATGTTTCGTCTAAATATCATGCTTCGCCACTCTCCAACCATCAGAACCCATTATTATACTGCAGTTTTCTATTTTCGTGCTACGCACCATTGAGCCGGATCGACCGGCCGGCCATTGTGGCGAATCTCAAAGTACAAACCTGTATGCTCATTGCCACCGCTATTCCCCACCATAGAGATGGTCTCACCAGCCTTCACCAGTGAGCCAGTTTCTTTCTGCAAACTCTGATTGTGTCCGTAAAGACTCATATATCCGGAGCCATGATCAATGATAACCAATAGGCCGTAACCACGCAGCCAGTCAGCAAAAACCACCTTCCCCTCCAAAATGGCTTGCACCGGCTGGCCCTCTGCAGCATCAATCAGCACGCCTTTCCAACGAAGCTCCGCCGTTCTGGGGGAACCAAAGCGGGCTTTTATGCGCCCTTTGACAGGCCACTGCAGGCGACGACCGGCACGGTTAAAGAGAGAAGATGATTTATCCGGTTCTTCTACTCTTGCTTTTTCCAAACGGGAAAGCACCCCCTTCAACTGCTGTTCGTTTTGCCGCAGCTGCTCTAATCGGTTACCACCTTTACTGATATCCTGTTTCAATGCCGCCAGAATTCTGGTTCTGGCCCGCCGGCTCTTTTCCAGCGCTTGCTTCTGGTGATTCCGTTTTTCAGCCAACTGGGCAATTTTATGGCGTCCTCGTTCTATTTTGGCAGAAAGTTGGTCGATCTCCGCCAATCTGCTACGAAGTTGGCCAATATGATCAATCCGAGCCTGGTTGAAATAGTTATAGTAGGCAAGCATTCGGCCAATTTTTTGCGGTTGCTGCTGATTCAGAAATATTTTCAGGTACTCCTGACGACCGGTCATATAGGCTGTACGCAGTTGCGCCGTCAATGCATAATGCTGTTGTTTTATTTCCGCTTCCAGCCGCAGCTGCTGCTTTTGCAGTTCCCGCAAACGCGCCTTTTGTTTTTGCTGCTTCAGATCTAATTCTTGCAGACTGCGCACCAGCCGGCCTATCTTTTTCTCCGTTGCACGAAGTTCTTTCTGCTCTGCATCCCTGCGGGAGCGCAAACCTCCCAAATCACTCTGCAGTTCATCAATCTCTTCCTGCAGCCGTTTCAATTTTTGATCTGAATTATCTGCCGCAACCGAACCAAAAATTGTAACGGAAAAGAGCAAAACACCTCCTGCTCCAGCAAGCAGACAGGATCGGATGCGGCGCCTCACAAAACCCCCGCAGCAATACTATCGCTCCAACAAGAAGAGTGCCCCATTCCCTAGGTCTGCAAATGGAACAATAACCGCCCTGTCATTTCGGGAGGCTGCTCCAGACCCAGCAGAGATAACATTGTGGGAGCAACATCACACAGCGCACCGTTGGCTTCCATTTCCGCAGGACGTCCCACATAGATAAAAGGCACCGGATTATACGTGTGCGCCGTGTGAGGCTGGCCGGTCTCTTCATTCCGCATCAGCTCTGCATTACCGTGATCCGCGGTAATCAATGCCTCGCCCCCCGCCTTCCGGATTGCATCAATAACCCGTTCCAGACAGCTGTCCAATGCCTCGATTGCCTTGATGGTGGGCTCTAGCTTGCCAGTATGCCCCACCATATCAGGATTGGCATAATTACAAATAATGGCATCAAATTTACGGCTCTCGATAGCCTCTACCAAGCTGTCAGTCAGCTTGAACGCATTCATCTCCGGCTGTAGATCATAGGTAGCCACATCAGGAGATGGAATCAGGATTCTCTCCTCGCCCTCATACGGCTCCTCTTCACCACCGTTAAAGAAAAAGGTGACATGAGCGTACTTCTCAGTTTCCGCAATCCGCAGCTGACGTAATCCATGCTTGGCAATATATTCCCCAAAAGTGTTGTGCAGTCGCTCTGGAGGAAACGCCACCTGTGCATTAAAACCTGCACTATACTCGGTCAGGGTTACAAATGCTCCCAGTTTGATACGTCTGGCACGAGGGAAACAGTCAAACTTCTTTTCAATAAATGGCCGTGTGATCTGTCGGGCACGATCGGAGCGATAATTCATGAAAAACACTACATCGCCCTTCTCAATTTTGACCTTCTCTCCTCCTGGCGGGATAATACAGGTAGTTTTGACAAACTCGTCCGTTTCACCCCGGGCATATGCCATTGCCAACCCTTCGCTGGCATCAAGCGCTTCATACTCCGCCTTCCCTTCCGTCATCAACTCATAGGCCGCCTGGATGCGAGGCCAGCGGTGATCCCGATCCATCGCGTAGTAACGGCCTACGATGGAGGCAATGCGGCCATTCCCCAGCTCCTCGAACTTCTCTTCCATCCGTCGAATAGAGTCCGCCGCACTTTTGGGGGCTGTATCACGCCCATCCAAAAACGCATGCAGATAAACTTTCGGAGCACCCCGTTTGATTGCCAGCTCCACCATGGCGTGAATATGATTTTCATGACTATGCACACCGCCGGGAGAGAGCAACCCGATAATGTGAACTGCAGTTCCTTTCTTTTTTGCCAGATCCACAGGTTCAGTCAGCGTCCGGTTGGTAAAAAAGGATCCGGTCTGAATTGCGCGGTCAACTCGGGTGTACTCTTGATAAACCACCCGTCCTGCACCGAGGTTCAGATGACCAACCTCAGAGTTTCCCATTTGACCGGCAGGCAGACCTACCTCAGCACCCGACGCCCGGATTAACGTACTTGGGTAATCTTGCCATAACCGCTCCCATACCGGCTTTTTTGCTTGGGCTATGGCATTGTCTTTGGTTGTCTCGCTATATCCCCAGCCATCCAGAATAACCAGGAGAACGGGGCGGTGATTGCTATCTCGCGGCATGTCTCTCTTTTACTCGTTTTATCTCTTTACGTCCCGGCATAGTTTATGCAATACTGGACTTAATCCAAAAAGCCGTTATAACAGCAGGCAAGGAACGCCTAGGATAGCAGGAATAAGGATGTTTTTGTGTCACTGCATCCCGTTTTTGTGAGAAATATCCTGGATTATCTGTGTGAAAACAATGTAAAAGAGGGCCGAAAAGTATTGTTTATAACTGTATAACGTTTAATTTATAAGCATAGGGTACAGGGGGATACCCTCGGATAAAGCACGATATCAATCGGCTAAACACATGGGAAACCCTTTCATGATAAAAACAGACACGCCAGACTTAAATATAGTTTCTTCAAAATTGATTTCATCTGATGAGGATATAGAACGCGCAGCACGTGCAGTGAAGGCCATGTCTCACCCATTGCGGCTAAAAATACTTTGCACCCTGGGAGAGCATGAGATCAGTGTTCAGGACATTGTCGAGCAGGTCGGCACGTCACAAAGCAATATCTCCCAGCATCTGGCGATATTACGAGACAAAGGGATTCTTGCGTCACGCAAGGATGCAAACCGGGTATTCTATCATATCGATGATCCCCGAACCCTTCGCCTTATCGCATTGATACGTGAGGTTTTTGTTCAATAACAGATAACCAATAATTATCAACCGCATGGAAAAACACCCACCGGTGATTGGGCCACATTGGAGAATAACGGCAACCAGTTGATCTTAAAACAAAAGACAATGGGGGCCATCCAAAACAATGCCCATCACCGGCAGGGCAACCAATCCTAGGCGATTTCAGTAGCAACTAGTACTCTTTCAAGGTAATAAATTAGGATTCAGCGTTCCTGTGGTGCTTCGCGGCAAGGCGCAGGCAATGGCCGTCTCCCTTGCCAAGTGTTGCAACGCCGTGCCGGCCCATGCCTGAAGCCCCTAACAGGCTGATATTAAAAGACAGGCTATCGTGTACCGGTTTGCTAACACAGTCCGCAAACCGGCACACGATAGCTGAATACGATCTATATTGTTGCCGGGTTAATAATATGTTGCGCTCTGGCGCCAGAGCGCTCAGAATTGCTTTTTTATTAACAACGAACTGAGATCACCATGCAGCAGCTTCTCCCTTTTGTTTCCAATCACTGGGAATTGTTTCTCGCCTTGGCCGTTATCTGTGCACTGTTAATCTATCAGACGTTCAGTGGCATCAGCGGCGCCAAATCGTTAAGCCCTCAAGAGGCGATACGAATGATCAATCATGAACAGGCCACAGTTCTGGATGTTCGCGAGCCCGCCGAGGTAAAAGCAGGAAAAATTCTGGACTCCATAACCATTCCACTCGACAAACTGGGCCAACAAATAGACAAGCTGCAAAAATATAAAAACAGCCCGGTCATCGTAGTTTGTCAGTCAGGCAGCCGTTCCAGCAGAGCCTGCGGAATCTTGCGCAAACATGGCTTTGAATCAGTATACAATCTTCAGGGTGGAATCATGGCTTGGACCAGCGCCAATTTACCACTGAGCAAAAAGAAGTCCTGATTTATCATAATGAAAGAGCACCAGCAGCTTTTTCCATTACAATAGCCCGAATTGATTATCACAAGGGGAGAGCCGATTATGGCAGATAGCGAGCAGCAACAGCAAAGTGGTGCAGAATTCGCCATTCAGAAAATCTATACAAAGGATATCTCTTTTGAGACTCCCAATTCACCGGATATTTTTAAGCAGCAGTGGCAACCACAGATAAATGTAGATCTGAATACCAACGGTAGTACGCTGGAAGATAGTGTTTATGAAGTGGTACTTTCCCTTACCGTGACCGCCAAGCTGGAAGAGAAAACCGCTTTTCTGGTGGAGGTTCAGCAAGCGGGAATTTTTACCATAAAAGGGATTACCGAGACAGACCTGCCCGTTATGCTGGGAAGCTTTTGCCCCAATATACTGTTCCCTTATGCCCGGGAAGCGGTTTCCGACCTGGTTACAAAAGGGGGCTTTCCTCAACTGCTGCTTGCTCCGGTCAACTTTGATGCCCTCTATGCCCAGCATAGGGAAAAAGTCAAAGAACAACAGGCGACCCACTGAGGGCTGCGGTCAACCAGGATGTCCTCTCCCTATCACGCCCCAGTCGCTGTGCTAGGTGCTGGCTCGTGGGGCACCGCCTTGGCCATTCAGCTGGCACACAGCGGCAAACCGGTTGTTTTATGGGGGCGTGACGTACGGCAGATTCGGTTAATGCAGGAAACGCGAGAAAACAGCCCATATCTTGCGGGCATTCATCTCCCACCCAATCTGTATCCCGAAGCCGAGCTGACGCGGGTGGTCAGTCACTCTGATGATATCCTGATCGCCGTACCCAGCCACGCCTTTCGCGAAACCATATCGGCTATTGCTCCCCTCATTTCACCCTCAACCCGTATTGCCTGGGCAACCAAGGGGCTGGAACCAGGCAGTCACAAATTATTAAAAGAGGTTGCTCAGGAGATGGTGGGTAACCGGCGCCCCTTGGCGGTAATTTCCGGACCCACTTTTGCCCACGAAGTGGCAGTGGGCTTGCCCACCGCTGTTACTATCGCGGCCAACGATAGCTCTTTTTCCACCCAGCTGGCAACACACCTGCACAGTGGTCAGTTTCGACCCTACACCAGCACCGATATGGTTGGCGTAAGCATTGGCGGTGCAGTAAAAAATGTCTTGGCCGTTGCTGCTGGAATCGCTGATGGCCTGGGCTTTGGGGCCAACACCCGTGCCGCCCTTATCACTCGCGGTCTTGCGGAAATGATGCGCCTGAACAAGGTGCTTGGCGGTCAGCGTGAAACCCTGATGGGCCTGGCCGGATTGGGAGATCTTGTGCTTACCTGCACCGATGATCAGTCCCGCAATCGCCGTTTCGGCCTCTATCTGGGACAGGGGAAAAGCCTCGAACAGGCCCGGGCGGCAATCGACCAAGTGGTAGAGGGGGTACAAACCGCACGTGAAGTCTACGCACTCGCCCAACAACATGGAATTGAAATGCCCATTACGGAACGAGTTTACGGCGTTCTCTATCAGAAACAAACCCCTGCCAAGGCCGTCGAACTACTACTGGCCAGAGAACAGAAGATAGAAATGGATTAATACCCGCTATTACACCTGCGTTGCCCCGAAGAACCCCTGTTGCCGCCAAGCTTCATACAGTATTACTGCTGCTGCATTGGCAAGATTCAAGCTGCGGTTGTCAGGCAACATCGGGATGCGCAACACCTGCCTTGGGGGCAGGCTGGTGAGTACTTCCTTCGGCAAACCCCGTGTTTCCGGCCCAAACAGTAGCGCATCCCCCTGTTTGTACTCTATGTTGGCATAACAATACCCCCCTCGCGTAGAGCAGGCCAGTAGCCGCTGCGGCTGAGTTGCGGCAATAAATGCCGCCAGTGAGTCATGAATCTGAAGCCGCGCATACTCGTGGTAGTCAAGCCCGGCTCGGCGCAACCTGACATCATCCAGCTCAAACCCAAGCGGGCGAATCAGGTGCAGCTCAGCACCTGTATTGGCGCAAAGGCGAATAATATTGCCCGTGTTAGGGGGGATTTCCGGCTGATAAAGAACAACATGGAACATTATCCTAGATTAACCAGTTGGGCTGGCCTCACCTGGCAGGTGAAGCTTGATTTTTTGACAAATTCGCTTATTAACAGACACTGGAATTTACCTCGAAACAATCAACTGGCTAACCTGGGATTATTGTTCTATTGCCAACTCTTTAATCTTGCGGGTCAGGGTGTTGCGCCCCCAGCCCAGCAATTTTGCTGCATCCTGGCGCCGATCTCCGGTATGCTTCAGCGCAGTCTCAATCATGATGCGTTCAAACTGGGGGATAGCGCTATCCAGCAAACCGGTAGCCCCCTGCGCCAAACGCTGTTCAGCCCAACACCGCAACATCACCTGCCAATCATCAGATGCTGGCAAGTTTTCCCTTTCAGCCTTCAGCTCAGGCGGTAGGTCCTCCATCGTAATGACCTGCCCGGGAGACATGACGGTCAGCCAACGACAGATATTTTCCAGTTGCCGCACATTTCCGGGCCAAGCCAGGTTTGCGAGATAGTCCACAACCTCCTGATTCACCTGTTTGGCCTTGACATCAAGCTCGGAAGCAGCCGCCTGGAGGAAATGATTCATCAACAGCGGGATATCTTCGCGCCGTTCGCGCAGGGCGGGAATATGAACACGAATGACATTGAGGCGGTGGAACAGGTCCTCCCGGAAAAGGCCCTTAGCCACCAACCTCTCCAGCTTCTGGTGAGTAGCGGCGATAATACGCACATTTACCCGAATGGGGGCATGGCCGCCAACACGATAGAACTCCCCATCAGCAAGTACACGCAACAACCGGGTTTGCAGCTCCGCCGGCATATCCCCAATCTCATCGAGAAACAGAGTACCACCATCCGCCTGCTCAAAGCGCCCTTGGCGCTGGCTCTGCGCACCGGTAAAGGCCCCACGTTCATGACCAAACAGCTCTGATTCCAGCAGGTCACGAGGCAAAGCGGCCATATTTAGAGCAATGAAGGGGCCAGGACGACGCGGACTGTGTCGATGCAGGGCTCGAGCAACCAGCTCTTTCCCGGTGCCTGATTCCCCATTGATCAAAACGGTAATATTTGAGCGCGACAGGCGTCCGATAGCACGAAACACCTCCTGCATGGCAGGTGCTTCACCCAATATTTCAGGAGTATCGGCGGGCTCAACCTTCTGCTCCTGATTACCTGCATGAGCCACAGCCCGCTGCACTAGCTCCACAGCAATATCAACATCAAAAGGTTTGGGTAGGTACTCAAAAGCCCCACCCTGATAGGCAGACACGGCGCTGTCCAGATCAGAATGGGCGGTCATTATGATGACCGGCAACTTTGGATATTCCTGGCGAATCGTCTCCAGTAACTCCAGACCATCAACACCTGGCATTCGGATATCAGAGAGGATAGCGTGCGGTTGCTGTTTGGCCAACCGCGAAACTATCCCCTGCGCACTATTAAAACTTTTGACCTCGATCCCCGCTTTACAAAGCGCTTTTTCCAGCACCCAGCGAATAGAGCGGTCATCATCAATCACCCAGATTAGCGGCCGGCTACTCATCACCAGCTCCATCAGCTTCTGATACCGGCAGCAGGATCGAAAACTTGGTTCGTCCGGGGCGGCTGTGGCATTCAATTAACCCGCCATGCTGGTTCACCAGGGATTGAGCAATAGACAACCCCAATCCTGTTCCTTCTGCCCGGCTGGTAACCATGGGGTAAAAAATCTTCTGCTGCATCTGTTCGGGAATACCTGAGCCATTATCAATAACATCTATGCACAGAACCAGCTTGTGGCAGGTATGCCCAACAGTATAGCGCCGGTGTGCACGGGTACGCAGAATGATCTCCCCCTCGTCAGGCAACGCCTGCACCGCATTGCGAACGATATTCAGTACCGCCTGGATCAGTTGATCCATATCGGCATTCAGTTCCGGCAGGCTGGGATCATAGTCCCAAAGCAGACGAACTCCCGCCGCCACCTCCGCCTGTACCAAGGTGCGAACCCGCTCCAGCACCTGATGAATATTGATCAACCGCTTGCTGGGGAGAGCATGGGGACCAAGCATGCGGTTCAGCAAGTTCTGTAACCGGTCTGCCTCATGAATAATAACCTGTGTATATTCCCGCAGCGACGAGTCATCCAGCTCGCACTCCAGCAGCTGAGCGGCACCTCGAACCCCCCCCAAAGGATTGTTTATCTCATGCGCCAAACCACGCACTACCTCTTGTGTAGCCTGTTGCTGCGCAAGCAGATTCTCTTCTCGTGCTATACGCAACTGATGATCAACACGGCTCAATTCTACCAAAAGTTCAGTAAACCGGGATGATTCCCGCAACGGAATTGCCGTCAAATCAACTGTAACGGGGCGATCATCTGCGGCATTCAGCCGGCACTCCCGCTCGGTGTAGGGGGTACCTCTTTCAAGGGTGATAGCAAGAAGATCCGCCACTCTCTGCGAATCCAGCAACTGTTGCGCCGACAATCCCAGTAAACGCTGAGCACTGACTCCGAACAGGGCTTCACCCGCTGGATTGATGTAACGAACGCGCAAGTCAACATTAAACAGGCAAACTGCGCTGCTTAGATTGTCGATAATACGTTGTGTAATTGTGCTCAAATTATTGGTTACTACATCCATACCCGCACTGTAGCAAGAAGCAAACCAGATCCGACCCGGAAAACAAATCACAATAAATACAATTGGATAGACCTGTCAGATGTAGTCAGAAAGCAAATTTCTGTAGAGTCATAGCTAGATTTTACGGCACTATCACCAAAAGCGCACTATTTTGGTGCGCTGTCAGCATGATCTTGGGCGAGTAACAGGTTAACGTTTATGCAGTATAGAATGGCGTTTCAGGTGAAAGGTCACTAATCCAGATTCCGCGATAACCCGCCCGCTGGAGTCAAGAATGACCGCCTGCAAAGTATGGGTACCGCGATCCACATTCATCAGGGTTATATTGCCCCGCTGGGAGCGCACATCGGTCAACTTGCCATCCAGCCGCAACCCTATAGCATGACCAGTACCACTGACAAACTCAGGTTCAGTCACGACAAAAACAGCCATCGACTCTCCCTTTGCCCATACCACTGAGTCGTCAACCGGATTTTCAATAGCAATCCTGGCATAAACCGGGGTTTCCGAACCAGCAGAAAGTTTATTTGAACCGGTAGCCGGGCGGTCAACAGGAGTGTGAATCTTTATGGTTGGAAGCGGATCAATCTCCAGCTTTTCTGCACCAACCCGGTTGCGATCAGAAAATAGGGGGACGCCGTCAGGTTCAGTAGTCTTATAGACTTCCTGAGCAGCAATCAGTGAGGAAAAGGTGAGCAAGCTGATAAGAATATAGCGCATGGCTTAAGCATAGCCCACCAAAAGAGGCACAACAACAGCCCACTGTTACAATCTTATAAATTCTGTAAAACGACAATGTCCCCTTTTTGGGGACATTGCCGACGAACTACCACTTTTAGACGCTATAATACATATCAAATTCAACCGGATGGGTCGTCATACGCAAACGTGTGATATCTTCCATCTTGAGTTCGATGTATCCATCAATCATGTCATTGGTAAATACGCCGCCTGCCGTCAGGAACTCACGATCTCTGTCCAGCGCTTCCAGCGCCTGATCCAGAGAGTGGCATACGGTAGGTATATTGGCCTCTTCTTCCGGCGGCAGATCATAAAGGTTCTTGTCCATCGCCTCGCCCGGATGAATCTTGTTCTGGATGCCATCCAGACCGGCCATCATCATCGACGCAAATGCCAGATAGGGGTTGGCGGTCGGATCAGGGAAACGCACCTCAATACGGCGCCCTTTGGGATTGGTCACGTAGGGAATACGCACCGAAGCAGAGCGGTTACGGGCCGAGTAGGCCAGCATGACAGGAGCCTCGAAACCCGGAACCAGGCGCTTGTAGCTGTTGGTGCTGGCGTTGGTGAAGGCATTTAGCGCCCGTGCATGTTTGATGATGCCGCCGATGTAATACAGGGCGGTTTCAGACAGTCCACCATATTCATTACCTGAAAATATGTTTACGCCATCCTTGCCAAGGGACTGATGGACATGCATGCCGGTGCCATTGTCACCCACCAGCGGCTTGGGCATAAAGGTTGCTGTCTTGCCATAGGCATGGGCAACGTTGTGGACGCAGTATTTTAGAATCTGCACCTCATCGGCCTTGCGCACCAAGGTATTAAAAGCGGTTCCGATCTCGCACTGACCGGCGGTGGCTACTTCGTGGTGATGGACCTCCGTAGTCAGACCCATCTCCTCCATGGCCAGACACATGGCGGCACGGATATCATGCAGCGAATCAACCGGTGGAACAGGGAAATATCCACCCTTGACGCTGGGCCGGTGACCGATATTACCACCTTCAAAGGTGGCTTCAGAGTTCCATTCGGCCTCTTCAGAGTTAACTTTGTAGAAAGCACCCTCTATGCTGGCACCCCAACGCACATCGTCCAGAATAAAAAACTCCGGCTCGGGACCAAAATAGGCGGTATCACCAATGCCGGTGGACTGCAGGTAGGCTTCAGCACGCCGGGCCACAGAGCGGGGGTCACGCTCATAACCCTGCATTGTGTTGGGCTCGATAATATCGCAGCGGATGATAAGGGTGGATTCGTCGGTAAACGGATCCAGTACAGCCGTATCCGGGTCCGGTTTGAGAATCATGTCAGACTCCTGGATCCCCTTCCAGCCCGCAATGGAAGAACCATCAAACATGTTTCCATCAGACAAGGTATCTGCATCAACCGTTGCGGCCGGGAAGGTAACATGCTGCTCCTTGCCCCGGGTATCAGTGAAACGGAAATCGACGAATTTTACTTCCTTATCTTCCATCAGCTTCAACACTTTGTTAGCCATTTGCACGCCTCCAGGCAGTTATTGTTTACGCTAGGTACCAAAAAAACTGTTCTACCACAAAAGCATTAAATATGCCACGCCCGCAAGGGCTGGGAAACAGGGGGTTAGCAAAACTCACGCACCCAAAGGCGCACCAAAATTGATCGAACATCCATTTTCCGCACTGTTCTGGGGCGCTACTGAAAAGTAACCCGTACACTATCAACCACTTCGATATCCCGGACCGCGTTAGTAAATTTTGTACCTAGTTCACCAGCAGAAAATCTTTCATCAAGCACAGAAAGGGGGAATAACAAAACCACCTGAATTCTGTTGTGCAGATAGTGAAGAGTAATGGATTCGATCTGCTGCGCGGCCTCAATATCCGCCCAGCACTTGGTCAGACAGGCCAACAGCTCCCCGCGTAGTGGCAACGCACAGAGAAACGAGCTGTACTCATCATCTTCCGGATCAATGTGTACCAGCACATCGTTGACCTCATCGTGATCCTGCAACAACCGGACACGAACCACTTCGCCAATATGATGGCCTTCGGAAACACTCAGATGAGATTCAACCATAATGTGCACGTCAACCAGCACATCTGCGCCAACCCGCCGGGTACGCAGGGAGTGCAGCCCCTGAACTCCGTCTACCCCCTGAATAATGTCACGGATTTCACTCAGCTGCTCCTCCTCCAGCCCCGTATCCACCAGTTCGCGGATGCTATGCCACGCCAGATCCCAGCCAATTTTTGCAATAAACAGACCCACGCCGGCGGCGGCTATCGCGTCCATATAGGGCAGTCCCGCCATGCTGCCGGCCACACCAACAATAACGATAATGGACGATATGGCGTCTGTTCGGCTGTGCCAGGCATTGGCCGCCAGCATCGGTGAGCGTAGCCGATCAGCCAACCGTTTGGTGTAGCGATATATCCACTCCTTGGCCACCACCGATATCGATGCTACCAGCAGCGCCAACAGGCCAGGTTGCAGTAACTCTTCGGGATGGAACAGGCGCTCAACAGCATCCCAGGTAATTCCCGCAGCAACCAGAATCAGGGCTATTCGAAGAGCCACCGTTGCGATGGTTTCAAAGCGGCCATGACCGTAAGGATGACTCTCATCCGCACCACGGCTGGAGTGTTTGGCTGCATAGAGCACCACAAAATCGGTCGCCAGATCGGACAGGGAGTGCACAC
>JAJRUX010000131.1 GCA_024277575.1 Gammaproteobacteria bacterium
CCGGCTCCCAGCGATACGGTATCCTCCTGCCCCAGACACAATACCAGATCGCCCTTTGCAGTAAGGCGCACACGATTGCAGCCTTCACAAAAATGGCGTGACATCGCACTAATCACCCCAACTCGCACCGGCCCACCACCGATTTGATAATAGTTGGCAGGACCGGCTCCTTTCGCCCCTTTGACTGCAATAAGCTCTTCCCCACACTGTTTGCGTACTCTTTCCAGCACCTTGCTCGCCGGATAGTAGTGTGAGGCAGTGCCATCCCTGCCGGCTGTTCCAATCGGCATGGTCTCAATAAAGCGCAAGTCAGCACCACGCTCGACAGCAAAATCCAGCATCGCTTCAATCTCGTGTTCGTTAATGCCTTTCATGATCACCATGTTCAGTTTTACCGGCTGCATACCTGCCGCCAGGGCGGCATCAATCCCCCGTAACACAACAGCAAGATCACCTCCTCTGGTAATGTCCGCAAAAGTGTCCGGATTCAACGTATCCAGAGATATGTTGACCCGGCTGACGCCCACATCACGCAAGGTCTGAGCATGTTGCTCAAGCAAATGGGCATTGGTCGAGAGAGAGAGATCGTGAATCCCCGGCAAGTCTGCCACCTGACGAGCCAGCTCCACCATATCACGCCGCATCAGCGGCTCTCCCCCGGTAAACCTGACTTTACTGACACCCAGTTCAGAGAACAGCCTTATCAGACGAGTCAGCTCTTCGTAACAAAGAAATTCGGAACGGGCTGCCGTCTCCACCCCTTCCGGAGGAATACAGTAGAAACAGCGATAGTTACAGCGATCAGTAACCGAAACTCGCAGATAATCAATACGGCGGCCAAACGAATCAATCAGGCTTTGCATAGGAACTCCGTCGGGTCTGGATGACTCAATACTACACCAAAAACAGGCGGATCTGATGCTGTTACCCCATCAAGGGTAGTGTCGGTATTACTTATTGATTACCACGATTATCTTGGTAACTATTGATAATAAAGGACGGCACACGCAGACGCGGATACCGCCCTGGCTCTCCAGTCAAACAGGCGTTTTAAACGATATTGCGTGGAGCAAATGACATGTGAACGAACTCTTTCTTGTATTTCGATTCACCTACCTTTTTCACTCTGGCAACACCCATCTTGTAGTTATAGTTACCACTGATGTTATCCACCACACGCCCCTGCAGCGAGTTACTGGCCTGACCCTTTCCGGGACTGAGGAAGTAAGAGTACATTACCCCCTTTTTCACCGCCGGCGTGACAATGGCAACCGCCTTGGCCGCCCCCTTACCCAGCTTGATATGACCGTTTTTCATCAGTTCAGAAAACTGGAAGTCATTCCCGCCAACACCTTTGATGGTATGAGAGTGGTACGGCACACGGTCGGAATACATCAACACCCAGTCGCCTGACTCAATACCGCGCATCCTGGCATCATCCGGATGCATTTCCACAAAGTTTTCCGGCCAGCGCTGGGCGATATAGGGGCGCCGCTCCAGATCGTCGAACCCGGACTGCCACACCTCGTTGATACGCCCGTTGGTATGCCACAGCTCGTCATCCTTCGGGCTCATCCAGGCCCAGTAATCGGAAAACAGATTCCAGGGATGTTTCTGGATATTGACCTTGCCGCTCTGGCTGTTGAAATGAGTGGTCTTCTTGTTAAGCATGTTGGCACCAACATATTCACCCCGACGTTGCAAATCCGCCTCGGTCAAGGTTGTGTCATGCAGGCGCACCGACCCATGCAGCTCTCCTGTCGCATAGTTATAGAAGGTCGGCCCCTGGATGCCCTCGGTACCCATCTCGCGCAACTTCTCATGCAACGTTTAACCTTCCTTGTGAGCAGCTACCTTGATCATATGGTAGGCCTTGCGGTTACCGCGGCTGAAACGGGAGGACTCTTCACAAACTTCATTGGAATTTTTCCAATCAAAACCATCAAAGCCCATGCGCTTACCCAGTTGGGAGATGATCCACCAGTCCGGCTTCGCCTCACCCGGCGCATCATAGAATTTCGAATAAAGCCGGATGCGGCGCTCACCATTGGAGCGCACAAAGTCTTCCTCGCCCCAGGTTGCGGCCGGGAAGACAATATCGGCATACTTGGCGCCAATGGGGTCACGCAGATAGATATCGTGATCCAGCACCACCATGCCACCGGAATCAGCACGCTTTTTCAAAGTGGCGATGATGGATGCCTTGTCTTTGGAGTTCACCTGATGGGGATTGTTGGTCACCAGCTCATCGAACTTGTCCTTCAACCCCTCGGAACCGCACATGGCCTGAATCCAGGTAGTACCCACCACATGAGCCAAGCGGGTGTGGCCGGAAACCAGCCAGCGATCCGTATCCAGAGCACGGCGACGGCGGCCTGGCACCTTCTCTGGTGACTTGTTGCGTGGATACTTGCCACCACCGGTACCACCTCGCTGATGACCACCAAAACGACCCACCACCTGACCGGGACGTCCACCGGCACCACAAATGGTCGCGATGGAACTGATGGCATTGGTATTGCCGGTATTGTTGGACCAGTAAAAGCCTTTTTCGATACCGAAAGATGCCTTGGGACGCTTGCCCTTGCCACCACCGGTCAGCCACTCGGCCGCCTGGTAGATCTGCTCCACGGGAATACCGGCGAGTGCGGCCGCTGCCTCGGCTTCATACTCCTTCTGCGACAGCAACCACTGCTTGTAACCCTTCTTGCCATAGACGCCGTTGGTCTGGAATTTTCCCCAGGTGGTACGCCACTGCCAGGGAGTATTACGGGTTCCCTGCCCGAAACCGGAGCTGGACTCCCACATGTTATTAACCCACTTGTCGATCCACTCCTTGTCCTCCCAGCCCCTCTCCAGGATAACCCGGCTGATGGCTCCCAATACCACAGTATCGGTACCGGGATAGAGCTGGATATGCAAGGCGCCCTTGGATTTGGCATAGGCCAGACCGGCGGTCTCGCGAGGATTCAGCCAGATGGTTTTCATCCCCTTGTCAATCGCCGGACGGATGAACTGGGTAAAAATCATGGTCTTGGTTTCATAAGGATCGGTACCACAGATCATCAACACATCAGCATCACCCCAATCCTTGTATGACGGACCAAAGTTATCGAAACCGGCATCCCGAAAACCGGGAGTTGAAGTGACATCAGAAGGCGTATCATGGAAGGTAAACGACGCCGTCCTGACATGCCGCTTGGCGAACTTGGAAATAGCGTAGGTATTCTCGACAAACTGATATGAAAACTGTTTTACCGAGTAGGCATTGGCGCCATGTTTTCTGATCACATGTTTCCCCACTTCAGCAGCCACATCGAGCGCCAGATCCCAGGATACAGGCTGCAGCGTTCCGTTGATACGTATCAGCGGCCGGGTCAGCCGATCCCTGGTCGGTGAATCGGGATTGAAGCACTTCTGCGCAATGGTGCCGCCACGGATGCTGGAGTCACCACCGATATTGACTACCTTTGACTCCTTGTCAGGAATAATAACCACATTGTGTGGCTTACCCTTATGCATCACCACGTTATGCTGGGTAGGCGCCACCCAGGATTTCAACATGGCGGTTGGAAAATCCTCCCCAAAAGCATTCTGACTCGCCTTGGGGCCACCGTCCGCCGCACTGGTCGGCCAGCGATACACGTTATAGCCACATGCAACAATACAGTAGTCGCAACAGGTGGTAAGTTTCTCCGCGTTTTTCGGCGGCAACGGTACACTGTCCTTTGGAGTATATACTTTAGACATCACCAACCCTCCTAGGATTTTATCAAGTTCTGGTTGCGGCCATAGAGCAGGCCCATAATACCGACGGCATAGATATCATCACCATCAAGCTCCAGAAGAACCTGCGGCAGACTCTCATAGGCCTGGCCGGAAACGACAATCCCGTGCCGGGCAAGATCAAAGGTGGAAAGGTGCATTGGACACTGGCCCAATACTCGGTGATTATCCACGGCCTTGTACTGCCCTTGCAGAGGCCCGCCCTGGTGGGTACATACATAGCTGAAAGCCACTACGTCACCCTGAGGTCCGATACCGCCACCTGCCTTAACACCACCCATTTTTACCAGCATGGCTGAACTGTTGGCGCCATTGTCCGGGTAGTTGAAGTCCACCGGTTTGTCATCCTTCAACGCACTCAGTCGGGCAATAAGTTTGCGCGGATATTTCACCACCTCCGCCTGAACGGTAGCTACCGGAAACAGCGACAGAGAGATTGTGCTGACTGAAACAACTGCCGCACTACCCGTCATTAAAAACTTGCGGCGGGTCATCATGCACAGACCGTGCTCCGCTGCGCTCTCTTTATCTTTTTCGATCATTTCAACAGGCGTTGTCATTTCTTCGCCTCCATAAGTTCTTGCTTGGTAAACAGGGGGGCATAGTCAGGCAGTTCCGGCGCATCAATGAGTATCTCCTCACCAGAGAATGCTTCAAGGAAAGCGAGCAGATCCTCCTTCTCCTCATCCGTCAGCCCCAGCGGCTTGATTAACTTGCTCTTGTTCTCGGGGAAAAGCGTGGTGCGCCCCTCCTCATCCATTCCACCGCGATTGTAGAAATCCACTACCTCTTCCAATGTATAGAAAACACCATTGTGCATATAGGGAGCGGTGTACATGGTGTACCGCAAGGTGGGAGTACGGAACTTGCCTCTATCCCACTTGTTTTTGGTGCGGTAGTAAAAACCCCAGTCAGACTTCGCGGTACGATAGCCCTCTTCGGTCTGGCCCTTCGCATACTGCTCAAAGCGGAAAGTGATCTGGGCCAGGCCATCCTCCTCCCAGCGTTTGTTGGGTGGAATGCCAATGTTGTAATAGCTGAAGTCAGTAGCCATGGCGCCATTGTGGCACTGGATACAGCCCGCCTTACCCTCGAACAGCTTCTTGCCGCGTACCTGCTGTTCACTCAGTGCCGTTTTGTCACCCTGCAGATATTTGTCCAGCGGAGTATCCCGCTGCACCAGAGTCCGTTCGTAGGCAGAAATGGCACGCCATGCATCGCGGATCAACGGCCACTCAGTTCCAAACACATTGCGGAAACGGGTGACATAGTCAGGAATCAACGCCAACCGCGCTTCCATGATGTCATTCTCACCGTTCCCGGCCACACCACCACGCGCCGCAGAACGAGCCTGTTTTTCCAGCGAACTGGCCGAACCGGCCCAGAAATTCCGTGGATTATAGGCACTGTTAATGATGGTCTGGCTGTTACGCCAGTGCACGGTACCGGGATAGCCGCGGGAAAAATCCTCAGCCCATGCCCAACCCTGAGTAGGCTCATGACAGGTAGAACAGCCCGTCGAGGCATCACCACCTATTCTGGCATCAAAAAACAGCAGTTTTCCCAGAGCAATTTTCTCTGGACTCTGTTTGTTATCTGGCGGTATGGGTGGCGGACCAAGCGGAGCCAGCGGAGGAGGCCCTGATGCCACCTTGGCTCCTGCAGCCATACCGCTGGCCTGAGTCTGCGTTGCACAGCCTGTGCCTAATCCTGCCAACAGGACAACAGGCAGGATCATAAAACCCAGCACCCTCTTCCCGCCGCGAACACAATGATGCGCGGATTTTGTGTTACGAGCTTTGTTGTTGATCATTACTGTCTCCTCAAACCCTAATTGCGAACCTTCTGCCAGTTGGCAATGGCCTCATACTCTTCCGGATACGGCTCCTGCCACACATACTCCGCACCGGTCAGTGGATCTCCGGATAACGAAAGCAGAAAAGCAACCAGGTCACTCCTTTCTCCCTTGCTCAGACCCAACGGCTTCAATAGCGAACTCTTGTTGCTGTCTTCACCGCCACCGTTGTTGTAAAACACCACCACATCTTCCAGCGTCTTCACCATGCCGTTGTGCATATAGGGGGCGGTGTACTTCAGCTCACGCAGGCTCGGGGTAATAAACTTGCCCATATCTGCCTTGTCAGTCGTTACATTGTAGTAACCCGGATCACGCTTGAGGTTCATGTAGTTTTCAATACCCTGAAACATGGCAAATGCCAGAAATGCCTGATGGTTCATGGGGTCAAGAAAAACATCAAAATTCTCGGGAACACCGGTATTGTGCGCCTTTTGATCCGTAAACAAAGGCCCGTTGTGACACTGAACACACCCGGCCTTGCCGGTAAACAACTTCATGCCACGCTTGGCTGCAGCTGACATGGTTCCCTTGTCAAACGGAACATTTTTTGATGTCAGACTCATCAGATATTCCGGAATAGCCTTGCGCACCTTGCCGTTGGAAGGCTCACCGTAGCCAGCATCCTTGAACATCTTCACATATACGGGATCCTGTTTCAGACGCTCCTGCATGATGCGCATATCCATGTTCATGATGTAATCCTCGGTGATCATCTCACGGGTCACATCATTCAGGCTGGTGCCCAGACGACCATCATGCATCCACACCTTTTTATGCCCTGCATTGATAACGCTGGGTGCGTTACGAAAATGGCCGTTACCCGGATAGCCTTTTGACAACGCCGTTGGACTGGAAAAACCGTTCGCCGGATCATGACAGGTTGAACAGGCGATACCTGCATCCCCGGAAAGACGCATATCAAAAAACAGACGTTTGCCAAGCTCCGCTTTGGCCTTGTCATATTTCAACGCAGGCAAGGGGCCAATATCCGCCGCAATAACAGCCGGGGCAGCCAGCACCACGCCCAGCGCAACTGCGAGGAGAGCGCATCGTTTGCTGAGTTGTACTCCCATTATCATCCTCCAGTATTTAGATTAAAAATCACCTGACGCTCCATCGGGAACTGCGCATCCGTCCCCCGGTTAAAACCCTGCGTCCTACAGGTTGAGTTGCATAATTCAAGCCAGCAACCAACAAACAGCATTATCCCTATGGGTCAGGGGGTTATTGATATTTGCCAGGTCTGCCTCTGGCAGAAAGTGAACAACTTATTCCATACTGGAATGTGTACCAGTTGCTTTTGTTCAATCAGATAGAGAATAGACACCCTGTACAAACTCAGGGCTATCAGGTGTTGGCTAACAGATAACGGATCGCTTTGACAATAAGGGCGGGAGAAGTCCCGTGAGGGAAAAGAAAGCGCAAAGAGCCATCCTGTGTAATCAGGTATACGGCGGCAGAATGGTTGACAGCGTAACCGGAAGAAGAACCCTCCAGCTCCACCTTGTAGTATTTTACACCGTACAACTTGGCCACCTGATTGACCTCATCCTACGAACCGGTGAGGCCGATAAACCCGGGATGAAAAAAACTGACAAACTCGGCCATCTTATCCACGCTGTCCCGCTGGGGATCGATGCTGACAAACAGCGGTTGCACCTGGGCCAGCTCATCCTCATTCAGTGTATTCAACGCCTTGGTGGAAAAAGCCAGCGAAGTGGGGCAGATATCCGGGCAACTGGCATAACCAAAAAACAGCAACACCACCTTCCCCTTGAAATCATGCAACGAAACAGGCCCATCTTTGGAATGAAGGGTAAAATCCCCGCCGGATGGCGGTTCCGCCGCTTCAGGCTCGGCTATTGCACCCTGCCCCTCTCCTCCACTCAACCCTTTGTTGCGCAGCCAGAAACAAACACCATACACAGCAGCAGGCACAAGAGCCTCACCACAGTGGATACATTCACACCAAACGAAACCGAACTCATGGCACCCTTCCGCTTCCTGCCCCCCGGACATTCCTGAACCTGCGCAATAATAGCACAGACATCCAAGCGCAATGAAAGGGAAAACATCTCACTTTTGGAGATGGCA
>JAJRUX010000132.1 GCA_024277575.1 Gammaproteobacteria bacterium
CCTTTATCATCAACATGGTTAAGATTCGACACACAATCACCTCTTTCAGCAATCGGGGAAACACGTTATATTTGCGGCAGAATGGACACATCCCGTTCATCCCGGATACCTATCCGCAGGGAAAAGGATCGGATTTTTTTTACATTACTATTATCTGCTGGAGGGGGGAGGTCGATAAATAGTGCGTTATCGCTATTTTATCGTCACCAGCCAAATATGCAATCAGACACAGATAGTTATATCCGCCCACCGTTACAGATCGGTATCCTGCTGGACTCCAGTAATCAACCTCGGTGGGTACACGAGGTTATTCGCAACCTCGAGAAATCCACCGCAGTATGCATCGCCGCTGTTCTTCTGAATACCAGGCCATATCCCAAAAACCAGGATCAGGACAGCAGCTGGAGTTACCTGCTGTACCGTGCTTACCAGCAGTTCGACAAAAAAAAATTTCTCACCCAGACTGATGCCCTGAAACGCAGGGATATCACTGAACTGATTGCAGCATGGCCGTTACACGAGATACAACTTATCCACAATAACGGTAAACTCACTTTTTCCAGTGTCGATCAGCAACAAATTCTTTCCCGACAACTTGATGTCATCCTCTTCGCCGGAGAAAAAAACTGGTGGGGAGAGATTCCTCATCTCGCCAAATATGGCCTATGGGCCTACCAGTTTGGAGGTAATCAGCCACCTGCTTTCTGGGAAGTGGTAGAGGGGATCCCGACCATTCCCTCCGGGCTCTATATCTGTGCGGATGACACCACTGGTGAACGGCAGATCTATAGCTCGGTCGCCCCCGGTGATGACCGCTCACCCAACCGCATCAAAAATCATATATATCTGAAGACCGGCCAGTTTGCCATCCGCAAGCTGGAGCAACTTCATGCCTTGGGAGAGCTGGCGCTTACCCCGGAGCTGTGTCCGGAGCCAGATCCTGTTCCCTCACCCAAAGGTTCAGGGATACCAAAAAATTTCAGCATGACGCTGGCTTTCTCGCGCATCATGGCCAGTTTTATCAAGGACGTATATAAACGCAAGATCGATATGGAGGCCCGCTGGGATATGGCATTCCGCTTCGGAGGCGATCGGCTGGACATCAGTGGCCTGCATGTCATATCACCACCGAAGAACGGCTTCTGGGCCGATCCCTTTCCCTGGCAACATGACGGCAAATACTACATCTTTTTTGAAGAGCTGCTGTTTGCAGAGGAGAAAGGCCGACTGCGGGTTATGGAGGTAAAACGCGACGGCACCTGGACCGATCCGGTCACCATTCTGGAGCGGGATTATCATTTTTCCTACCCCTTTCTGTTTGAGTGGGAAGATGAACTCTATATGCTGCCGGAAACCATGCAAAACGGTACTATTGAGCTCTACCGCTGCACATCTTTCCCCCATCAGTGGAAACTGCATAAGGTAATTATGGAAGACATAAAGGCTGTTGATGCCACCCTGTTGCAGAGAGATGGAAGATGGTGGATGTTCGTCAGTCAAGCGGTGGAATCAGGAGATGCCTGGGACGAAGTCTCCCTGTTTTACGCCGATACACCTTTCGGCCCATGGACACCACACCCTTGCAACCCCATCCGCTCCGATGTGCGCTCGGCACGACCGGCAGGATGGCTGTTCGAACGCGACGGACGTCTCTACCGGCCTGCGCAGGACTGCTCGGTACGTTACGGTTATGCACTCTCCATCAATGAGATAACGCGTCTCGATACAGAACGATACGAAGAGGTAGAGGTGGAAAGAATACTGCCCCGCGCTGAGCTACAGGAGATGGGGATACACACTGTCAACCAGGCCGGTGATCTGATCGTCTTCGACCGATTTGCATCCGAGGCAAAGTCAGACAGGTTGCCTTGAGTGCAGGGCACAGAAAAAATATGGTTTTGAGGTAACTATTCAGCAAGTAGCAATATTATTGGAAAATCTGCTCAAATTGCCCTGAGACAGATCGGTTCAATGCGGCAAAAAATGTGATTTCAGCAACGTAAACAACCATTTTATTACCCCTGAAGCAGCCTGTTCCGGGGGAAAGCCGGGGCGTTGCGAATGGCGCAACTGCTCAGATCTTCAGAGTTCAAAACGAGGAAACTCAAAGCAAAAACCAGCTCACACACCCTCCTGCCCACTTCCCCCTGTACCCTGCGCCCTTTTGCAACCAAACTCGCGGTAGAGCGCTTCCCACTGGTCAACAATGGCCCCCAGACCAAACCGCTGCTCCACCCGTCTTCGCCCCGCCTCTCCCATTGCGTGGCGCTCCTCGTCCGATAGTTCCATCATGCGCTGTATGGCTTGGGCCAGCCCGTCCGGGTCACCGGGCATTACCACAAAACCACTGATCCCGTCCTGAACCACCTCCCGGTTGCCGCCAACATCCGTGGTCACAATCGGCAGGCCGGTTGCGGCCGCTTCCAGCAGAACCATCGGCATCCCTTCCCAGGCTGATGACATCAGATATCCATCCGCTCCTTTCATCAGCAGCTGAATATCATCCCGCACCCCCAGAAAGCGGACACGATTCTCAAGGCCCAATCGCTGCACCAGTGGCATCATCTTCTCCTCCAACCCATCGCCACCCACCAGTAACAGTACAGCAGACTGCACCCCTCCCGTCCTGGCAAACGCTTGCAGCATGGTCGGGTAGTCTTTCGCTTCATCAAACCGGCCTACCGCCAACCAGATAAACGGTTCCAGCAACTGCAACTTGCGGCGCATCTCCTGACGCAGTTCCGGACTGGAGCGGAATGTTTCCAGATCCAGCCCGTTGGGGATAAAGCGAATCCGCCCGCGAGGAACCGCCCCCACCTCAACATAACGATCCACCGCGGCCTGGCTGATGTTAGTAGTGATACTGGCCAACGAATCGGTCAGCCGATAGAGCCGCTCCCGCAACCGCCCGCCTTCATTGATGCTGTGAGCCGTCGATACCACCACCGGGATCGACACCAACAGCCGCACCATTCGACCCAGCAGGTTGGCATGAACCATGTGACAGTGCAGTACCTGGGGCCGCCATTTGCGCAGCAGCACGGCCAGCCTGAACAACATGCGCGGGTCAGGAACTCCACGGCGTATATTCAGAGAGACGTATTCGATACCCTGTTCTTCCAGCTTATCCACCAGTGCCTCGGGGACCAACATCGAGACGACCCTCACCTTCCACTGCCGACGCCGCAGTTCGGTCGCCAGATTAATCACCTGAACCTCCGCTCCGGCAAACGATAGTGAGGTCAACAGAAAAACGATGGAAGAAGGAGGGGATACACCAGGCTGTTTATTCAATTCAGTTTATCCTTGGAGACCGGCCTGCCTGGAAGCGGCAGCACTTCGATACCCTCTTCGCGCAACTTATTGTATTCCGACCAGGTTGCCGCACCGCGGATATTGCGTAGATCCCGCTCACCATAGTGCATTTTGCGTGCCTCCTCGGCAAACTTCACGCCGACATCTTCATAGTTGCGCTCCACATGCTCATGCACCCGTTTGAGCATTTCCCCCGACTCACCTGTAGTTTTGACGGGATGTTTGAGGCTGATATGGCTGGCACTGGGAACCTTGTGAACCTCTGCGATGCCACAAACCGGGCACTCCAGAATGCCGCTGCGATGCTGTTTTTCATAGTCATCTGCGCCGTCAAACCAGCCCTCAAAGCTGTGCCCCTGCGCACAAACGAGATCATAGATAATCATAGGTCGGAATTGTAATGACTCAGACTCCAAAACACCACTTGACAGCGCCATCTTTTCCCGGATACTCGGCAAAACCATGTTTAAGAAAATCCTTATAGCCAATCGCGGCGAGATTGCGGTGCGCATCGTGCGTGCCTGCGCCGAGATGGGTATCAAGTCGGTTGCCGTTTATGCCGAGGCGGATCGCTATGCCCTGCATGTGAAGAAGGCGGACGAGGCGTACAGCCTGGGACCCGAGAGCGTGGCCGGCTATCTCAATGCCCACCGGCTGGTGAATCTGGCTCTCGCCACCGGCTGCGATGCCCTGCATCCCGGTTACGGATTTTTGTCGGAGAGTCCCGATCTGGCGCGCACCTGCCAGCGCCGCGGTATCAAATTCATCGGTCCGGACACGGATGTCATCCGCCGCATGGGGAATAAAATCGAGGCGCGCCGCTCCATGATCCGCGCCGGGATCCCGGTCACTCCCGGCAGCGAGGGTAATCTGGAGAGCGTCGATCAGGCGCTGGAGCTTGCCCGCGAGGTGGGCTATCCGGTGATGCTCAAGGCCACCTCCGGCGGCGGGGGACGTGGCATCCGCCGCTGCGAAAATGAAGCCAATCTGCGCCACAACTTCGAACGGGTCATCTCCGAAGCCACCAAGGCGTTCGGCAGCGCGGATCTGTTTCTGGAGAAGTGTATCGACAATCCGCGCCATATCGAGGTGCAGATCCTGGCCGACAGCCACGGCCAGGTGGTTCACCTGTTCGAGCGGGACTGCTCCATCCAGCGCCGCCACCAGAAGCTGATCGAGATAGCCCCCTCCCCACAGCTTGGCGATGAACAGCGCGACCACATCGGCAAGCTGGCGGTGCGGGCGGCGGCTACGGTCGGTTATGAGAATGCCGGCACGGTAGAGTTCCTGATGGATGATCAGGAGAACTTCTATTTCATGGAGATGAACACCCGCCTGCAGGTGGAGCACACCGTTACCGAGGCGATCACCGGCGTCGATATCGTTCAGGAGCAGATCCGTATCGCCGCCGGACTGCCTCTGCGCTACTCCCAGGATCAGATCCGGCGGCGCGGCATCGCCATGGAGTTTCGCATCAACGCCGAGGACCCCAGGAACGATTTCCTGCCCAGCTTCGGCCGCATCACCCGCTATTTTGCCCCGGGCGGCCCCGGCGTGCGCACCGACAGCGCCATCTATACCGGTTACCAGATCCCGCCCTACTACGACTCCATGTGCGCCAAACTCACCGTCTGGGCACTGGACTGGGAGCAGTTGCTCAACCGCGCCGTACGCGCCCTGAACGATATGGGGGTGTATGGGGTCAAGACCACCATTCCCTATCACCTGGAGATCCTCGACTCGCCGGAGTTCAGGAGTGGTCATTTCAATACCGGCTTCGTCGAGGCCCATCCCGAATTGATCAACTACTCGATCCGGCGCCCGGCCAGGGATATCGCCGCAGCCATGGCGGCCGCCATTGCCGCCGGCAACGCCATCTGAACAGGAGCCACCGATGCCCCGTATCCACATCACCGACACCATACTGCGCGATGCCCACCAGTCGCTGATTGCCACCCGGCTGCGCACCGAGGATATGCTGCCCGTCTGCCCGAAACTGGATCAGGTGGGCTACTGGTCGCTGGAGGCGTGGGGCGGCGCCACCTTCGACGCCTGTGTGCGCTTTCTGAAGGAGGACCCCTGGGAACGGCTGCGCCAGCTGCGCAAGGCGCTGCCCGATACCCGGCTGCAGATGCTGCTGCGCGGACAGAACCTGCTGGGCTACCGGCACTACTCCGATGACGTGGTGCGGGCCTTCGTGCAGCGCGCCGCTGAAAACGGCATCGACGTATTCCGCATCTTCGACGCCCTCAATGACGTGCGCAACATGCGCACCGCCATCGAAGCGGTACGGGCCGCCGGGAAACACGCCCAGGGGGCCATCTGCTACACCACCAGCCCGGTACATGATATCCCCGCCTTCGTCAGCATGGGGAAGGAGCTGGAGAGCCTGGGGTGTGAC
>JAJRUX010000133.1 GCA_024277575.1 Gammaproteobacteria bacterium
GATTGAGCACGGCTTTGACCAGGGTTCGGCCATCACCCGCCTTCTCCGGCAGTCCGGCTACCATTCAATTCAGAGCTACCCGGATCTGGCCGGACATGATCGTATCACCGCCGCACAGGCGGTATAATCCCGGCCATGAACGACGAACAGCTCCTGCGCTACAGCCGCCACATTCTGCTGCCCCAGATCGACGCCGAGGGTCAGCTGAAGCTGCTGAACTCCCGCGTGCTGCTCATCGGGCTGGGTGGACTGGGCTCCCCCGTCGCCATGTATCTTGCCACCGCTGGTATCGGTCATCTGGTGATATCCGACTTTGATACCGTCGAACTCTCCAACCTGCAACGCCAGCTCCTGCACGGCAGCAGAGATATCGGCCGCTCAAAGGCCGAATCAGCCGCCGACACGCTGCGCATACTCAACCCCGACGTCAAGCTCACGGTATTCAAGCGGCGCCTGGAGAACAACCTGCTCCACGAACAGATCCAGCTGGCCGACCTGGTCATCGACGCCTCCGACAACTTTACCACCCGCTATGCGCTCAACGAGGCCTGCGTCAAGGCCAGCACACCACTGGTATCCGGTGCAGCCATTCGCATGGAGGGCCAGGTGGCACTGTTTCCAAACAACAAACCGGACAGCCCCTGCTACCGCTGCCTCTACCGCGATGAAGAAGAGATGCAGGAGAGCTGTAGTGAAAACGGCGTACTGGCACCGCTGGTGGGGGTAATCGGCAGCCTGCAGGCCGCCGAGGCCATCAAGGCGCTGCTCGGTATAGGCTCAACCCTGGACGGCCGCCTGCTGCTGGTTGACCTGATGAATATGGAGTTCCGCACCGTAAAACTGCGCCAGGATCCGCAATGCCCTGTCTGTAAGGAATCAAACAGTGAACACGAAAACAGCCATGTCTGAACAAACCACCATACTTCCGCGCTCCCTGGTCAACCAGTTACTGACCCAGGCGCAAAACTCACCGGAAACCGAAGTGTGCGGCCTCATCTCCAGCCACAACGGCCAGCCGATGAAAGTTTATCCGGTAAAAAACATCGCCCCCGAACCAGGCCAGCTGTTTCAGATGGATCCGAAAGGCCTGATTGATGTCATGCGCCACATGCGCGAACAGAATGAAGAACTGTTTGCCATCTACCACTCCCACCCTCACAGCCCGGCAGTGCCCTCCGCCACCGATCTGCAACAGGCCGAATATCCTGATGCGCTCTACCTGATCATCTCGCTGGATACCAAGGGTGTGCTGGAGATGCGGGGTTATCGTCTGAATAACAATGCACTGGAAGAGGTGGTACTGGAGATCAGCCCCTGAGCCTGCCAGAAACTGCTCGCCACAAACCATACGCCACTACCCCACCTATGGCTCCATACAGATGGGAATCCACCACGACCCGTCCCTTGATCAGACTCTCGGAGCTGGGCATTGCCCCGGCAAACTGCTCCCAGGCGAGCTTTGCCACTATCAACAATAACAGAACACCACCGGCAACCCTGTTTACCTGCATCTCCCGCAAGATGCCTGCCAGCATCAGGCCATGCAGGGCTCCGGACAACCCCACATACCATTGAAGCTCAGGGTTCAACCACCAGAGTCCGATACCCACTGCCAGGGCAGAAACAGTGACCACCCACAACCAGTAGAGCGCCGAGCCATAGCGTCCGAACAGCAGTGCAATCATTGTCATGCCAGCCATGTTCAAGGCCCAGTGCGGCCAGTTGAGATGTACCAGTTGTGAGCTGAACAGCAGCAGTACATGGCCATCATCCAGCAGGGCACGATCGAAGCGCAACCACTCCACCCATCCCAGCAGCTGAAACAGGGAACTCAACAGAAACAGCCCCGCCCACACAGCCCAGTGGGAGCGGTACAGGTCACCCATCCGGAAACGCATTTGCTCTTCTCATATATTAGTTTGCAAATAAATGTTTATATTGATTAAACTGTTGTGCTTTAACATGGCAACAGTCAATAAAAATATGCATGCCAGCACAAAAACAAAGCCTCGCGTATTGGTCGTCGATGACGTCCCGGCAAACTGCCGTGTGTTGATGGAGTCACTTAAAAGTGATTATGACATCGATATCGCAACCAGCGGCGAACAGGCGCTCGACGCGGTCATTGTAAACCAGCCTGATCTTATTTTGCTGGATATTATGATGCCGAGCATGGACGGATACGAGGTCTGCAGTCGTCTGAAGCAGGATGCCACACTTCAGGATATACCCGTCATCTTTTTCACCGCAAAAAACGACAAGGATGATGAAGCCCGGGGATTTGAGTGGGGAGTGGTCGATTATATCTCCAAACCGTTCTACATCCCGATAGTCAAGGCGCGCATAAAAACCCATCTGGAGCAGAAGAAAAAGCATGATCTGCTGGTAAAGCTGGCCTCCATCGACCCATTAACCGGCATACCCAACCGCCGTCATTTTACCGATGTTTTCGACGTGGAGTGGAGGCGCGCCAAACGGGGTGGAAGCTCCATCTCTCTGATGCTGGTAGATGTGGATTATTTCAAACAGTATAACGACACCTATGGCCATAGTGCGGGAGATGAGTGCCTGAAACAGATTGCACAGGGGCTGCATCACTCCCTGAAGCGGCCGGGAGATTGTGCCGCCCGCATCGGCGGGGAAGAGTTTGCCATTCTGCTGCCGGAGACAGATACCCTTGGTGCAGCAATCATGGCTGACCGGATCCGTATTGATATCGAAGAGCTGAACATGCCTCACAGCGGCTCCAAAGAGTATGGCCGGGTCACAGTCAGCGCGGGTGTAGCAACCACTACGCCCAATGATGAGATGGATCGCCAGGCGCTGCTGAATGCCGCAGATGAGATGCTGTATCAAGCCAAGGAGCGGGGACGCAACCAGGTGCTAGGGAGAGAGCTATAAAGAAAAGATTTGCTGATTTCTGAATCGCTACAGCTGTTCATTTGGTTGTAATTCATTTTCAACATTGGCCAGTGTCGCGCCCTCTTTCACCACATTACCTTCATGCAGTACATACCAACGGCCCTGATCTTTTCTGAGATAGAGACGCTTTCTCCACCTGTCGCTGCTGTCACCATGGTAGTAGCTTACCCGGAAATCAGCCACCACAATATCATTCTCTGCATTTCTGTTACGGGAGTAGGCCAGCAATGAGATATCACTGAGGGAGATCTGCGGGTTTCTGCTGTGCGCCAATACCCGCTGTTTCATCTGTGACCAGCTGTTGAA
>JAJRUX010000134.1 GCA_024277575.1 Gammaproteobacteria bacterium
CTGGAAAAACCAACCGGTTCGGCGGCTTCCCGGTCGATCAAACCGGGGCCATCCTCTCCTTCATCCACCAGGAGCAACACTTGAGCGTGTCGGCGTCGGTAGGCCGCTTCCCGCCCCCGCTTCACCAGTCCTTCAAGCCGTCACGTTCTTCCCGCGTTAAACGAACTACATAGCGCTTTTTCATTTTCAAACTCCTCAACAGGTTATACAAGTCTATTGAAGAGCTAGTTTAACATCCTAATTTATATTATTGAAGGAGTACTAGTCACGGAGCAAGGCTGCAAGATCACCAACGCCAACATGCTGAGCCGCTGGAAACGGGAATTCGAAGAGGCAATTTGTTGTGTTCAGCAATTAATGTGGGAGAAAAGCATTGTTTAATCATCCTGATTTCGTGGGAATCGGCCAGACTCAGACCCTGGTGATACGGACTCTGCTGATGTCCATGAATTTGCGGAATCCGCCGCAGCGGCTTTGGTTGCCGTAGAGTCATTGAGGGAGTCATGGCGCAGTTATGACGAGGAACGAAGTCATAAAAATACAGAAATGTCTCTATCCAGCCTGCTGAAAGATTTTAGCGGGAGCGGCTGTTGGACAAGGCTCCCCCTTGCCCGAACCATCCGCAATCTATACAATTTCAGCATAGAGCCTGTTTTTTCTTCCAGGAGCCTGTTCATGAGAGGGGACATGGAATAGTGCTCTATCCCATAGGGTCAGTTATCTGTGGGTAACAACAAACCAATCAAGGAGAATATCCCATGGCTAATACAGATTATATCGCTAACATAAAAACCCATGTTGCTGACGTTGATGAGGAAGTGGTCAATGGAATCGTCAAGCATCTGGGGATCGCGCTGCAAAGCAAGGATGCATCGCTTGTGTCCTGCTCGGATCCTTCCGAGCTGGAACGGGTGAGAAACAGTTTTCTGAAAAAGAAACTTGGTCGTGCGGAAAGTGATGAAGAGCTGGATCAAGCTATTGCAGACGTTTGTCAAAAAATGTCTGGAGAGAGAAACAAGTCCCGCGTTACTTTTTACTATTTGCTGGCGGTTAACTACAATCAGCTATCACTATTCACATGATTATTATTAAATAACCTGAACTCGGGTTAAGCAATATTTCATCTGAAAACGGAAACACAACTAAAAATCGCGCCATTCCAGCATGATTTTAGCCGGAATCCAGTAGCTTGAACTATAGATTCCGGCCAGGAGCATACCGGAATGACGGTATCCACAGTTTCTCTTGCTTTAATTTTGTCATGTTAGGCCTTAACCCGAGTTCAGGTTAAATAGCAATTTGATCAATGTTGTTGGATACAACAATGTATCCAACAACATTAAACGGTTCAATTCATACCCAGTAAGTGGTCCGGGTCATCACCTTGGACATAACCTCCATCAGTTTTTTTACCGGAAACGGCAGCTCTGCTCCACCCGCATGAAGGGCGACCGTGGCGTGGCGACCTTCGTCCTCTTTCATCTGCTCCAGAATGGCACGACTCTTTTCATCGCGCGGTGATATGCTGCGCAAATGCTCATCCAGATGCCGGACTACTTGGTGCTCCGTCTCTGCCACAAAACCCAGACTCCATTTGTCACCAGCCGCGCCTGCGGCAGAACCGATGGCAAGAGAACCAAAATACCAAACAGGATTAAACAAACTGGTATGGGTTCCCAGCTCTTTGGCGCGCTGCTCGCACCAAACCAGATGATCATTCTCCTCCAGCGCAGCCTGCTCCATTCTCTTCCGCACCTCCGGCAGTTTGGCGGTAAGCGCCTGGCCCTGATACAACCCTTGCGCTGACACCTCTCCCGCATGATTGATTCGCATCAACCGACCTGACAGCCTGCGCTCCTGCTCATTGAGCTCCCCCTCCCGACAGGCGGCAGCATCAGCGGGGTTGGGGCGCTCGGTCACAGGAGGGCGGCCAAGCAGGATTCTCAGCCCAATATCCAGATTTATCAACAAGTGATCAACAGTATTGTAATTGCGGGTAGTCATAGAAGCGAACCCCTGGAGATGTAATGACAATCAAACTTCAAGTATATACCCGCTATTGAACGGTGTTGCTAGTTTATACCCAAACTACCTGGAAATGCAGTTTTTTGAGCCCGTCTGAAACCGCAATGCTGCGTTGCAGTTCTTGAAAAGGGTGAGCCGTTCTCTGCGAACTGCGCCTTGCCTTGTGGTTTCAGTCAGACCCAAAAATCCCGCACCTCCAAGTAGTTTGAGTATAGTATGGTTAGTATTCCATCGCGATTTGCATTTGGGCATTTCATAAGATTTCCGACCAGTCCTTTCGGGGAGCTGGTGGAGCAAGCCCGGCCGATGATGCGTTGTGCATAGAGGTGCGAGATACAGCCACTGGGGCTTGGCCAGACGCACCGTGCCAGACTTGATTAGACCACCACATGGCGCCCCAGACACGATTCGAACGTGTGACCTTCCCCTTAGGAGGGGGACGCTCTATCCAGCTGAGCTACTGGGGCTGTGGATAGTGCATTTTATGGGTTTGGCCAGGTGAGGGCAAGTTATTGGCGGGCGGTTATCTGTCGGGCAAGCAGGGTAACCGGGTGAGCCACCTCTATGGCAAGCCCCCTTTCTTTGATAGAAGCCCTGAAATGCAAGGCACAGCCGATGTTTGCGCTGGTAATGATATCCGGGTTCATCTGTTCGATGGAGTCCAACTTCGGTTTGATAAGTGCATCAGCGATGTCGGGATGGCGTAACATATAGTCTCCGGCTGCTCCGCAGCAGTGCTGGTTGTCTGGTAGCGTAGCGACTGTCAACTGAGGAATTTTTTCCAGTAATGCACGACTTCCCTCCTGTTGGCGCAGTACATATTGCAAGCTGCAGGGGGTGTGAACAGCAACAGTTTTGTTTAGTGGAGACAGCTTTATCCCGGCAGGCCAGACAGTGGTTATGAACAGGCCGATCTCCTGCGTCATTGCGGAAAAAAGCTGCGCCCGTTTCTGCTGCTGCTGGTTGAGTCCGGTCATGTTTTTGTACTCTGCAAGCTGTGCTCCACAACCAGTAGCGATATAAATGATGGCATCCAGCTGATCCAGCTGGAAAGAGTCCAGGTTGTTCAAAGCCAGCTTGCGCGCCTCATCCGGATAACCACTGTGTTGGTGCAATATACCGCAGCAACCTTGATTTGCTGGAATTACCACGCCGTAACCCAGGTGGGTTAACATTCTTATTGCTGCTGCCAACGCCTCTTCATCGAGAATCTTGCCGGTGCAGCCGGTAAACAGGCCGACCCGGCCGCGCTGTTTCCCTGTCACAGGATAGTGCTCATGCCATTTGCGCCGCAGAGGCAGCTTTGGCATCAGATGCTCTTGTCGTTGCAGGCCTGACATTTGTGGTAGCCGCAGGGCGCGGGCCGCTTTTTGCAAACCGCTGCGTTGGTAGAGCGATAACAGCGGGCGCCAGCGTTCCAGTCGTGACAGGTTGTTCAGCATGGTTTCCGGTGGCGTGAGTTGCTGTTGAGATGTCAGCTCTTCGTTCATGATCGTTCGTGCTGCGTCAATCAACTCTCCATAGGGTACGCCTGCGGGACAGGCATCTTCGCAGGCCCTGCATACCAGACAGTGATCGAGGTGGTTTTTCAGCTGAGCCGTCAGAGCCAGTTCGCCGGTAGCCATTGCCCGCATCAAGGCAATGCGGCCGCGTGGTGATTCGCTTTCCCTGTTGTACAGTTTGTAGGTGGGGCAGTGTGGCAGGCATAGACCGCACATGACGCAGCGATCTGCCTTGTGCAGGGGGAATTTGCCTGGTGATATTTCAGTCATAGCGCGGGATAGTACTAAAGAACGGTGGTATTGTCTTTCTGTTGAAAAATCATTTACCCTGCGCGCTTTGAAGCTGGTTGCCAAGGTGCTTTGGGCTGGAGGAGAAAAGATGAAAGAGAGCTATTTTCGATATCATCTCTTTTTTTGTACGAATAAACGTGATGACGGAAGCCCCTGTTGCGGAAATTTTCCAGCACGGGAGTATAGAGATTATGCCAAGCAGCGTGTCAAGGAACTGGGTGAATCCATTGAAGGGAGTATGCGTGTCAATGTGGCTGGTTGTCTGAACCGGTGCGGAGAAGGGCCGGTATTGGTAATCTATCCTGAAGGGGTGTGGTACCGCTACGGAACACGTAAAGATATTGATGAGATCATCTCGGAACATCTGTGTAACGGGCAAACCGTGGAACGGCTGAAAATCTGATGACCCGCCAGTTCGATGTTTCCCGTTTACGGGAGCACCACCTGTATGACGGGCTGGAAGAAGGGCCATGTGTCGGAGAAGATCTGCTGTTACCTGGTCCGGCAGGGAACATTGAGGTATTGACCTCTTGTCCCCCTGTCATTGCTGATAACTTTGCCGTTGCGGTAATTTGCCACCCCCATCCTCTTTATGGTGGCAGTATGGCCAATAAGGTCGTGCATACCTTGTCCACGACATTCGATGATATGAACATGCCTGTGCTGCGTTTCAATTTCCGTGGTGTTGGTCGCAGTGAAGGGGAGTTTGATCAGGGTAACGGTGAGGCTGAAGATCTGTCTGCTGTTATCCGGTGGATGCGAGAGCGCCACCCATCTGCACCTCTCTGGGTAGCCGGTTTTTCCTTTGGAGCATATGTGGCAATGCGTGCCCAGCCAACAATTAATGCGCAGCGCTTGCTGCTGGTGGCGCCCCCGGTATCGCTGTTTGATTTTGAACACCTCGCTCCTGTCACCGTGCCCTGGATGGTTATTCAGGGTGACCGTGACGAGATCGTTGACTCTCATGCCGTTGTAAACTGGGTAAAGCAGCAGCCCCGCCGCCCGTTGTTTCGCCTGATGGCGGACGCTGACCATTTTTTTCATGGACGGACAGGTCGTCTGCGTCGTGCTGTTGAGGTCGGCTGGAATCGATTGCCCCGCTGAGCAGTACCTTGATCAGCACCAACCTGGAAGCGCTGAATACGACATATGTTATTGGCGGGTTAAGTAAACGAACCATTATTGCTTGAGCGTGGACCAACAACGGGGCAGAGTCTGGTTGACAAAACTTCCTGCTTGCACCCAGAATGGGGTTCATTTTCTCGGGTCAGTGAGTCGGGGTTTAAAAAATGCACACGGAACTCCAGTTTGTTCTGGGGCTTTATGATTGGGACAGAACCCGTTTAATTGACATACTGCGGGATATCCAGCAGCGGCAGGGTCATGTCTCCCCCGAGGCGGTGGCGGCATTGGCGGAAGGCCTGAACCTCTCTCCCCGTGATGTTCGTGAAACCCTCACTTTCTACCACTTTTTCCATGACCGGCCATCCGGCCGGCACAAGATCTACCTGGCCGATACCGTGATCGCCCGGATGAATGGTTATGAGGAGGTTCGCACGGCCTTGGAACAGGAAACCGGCTGCGCTTTCGGCGGGGTGGACGAGACCGGCAGTTTCGCGCTGTATGACACCGCCTGTATCGGCCTCAGCGACCAGGAGCCGGCGATGCTGGTGGATGAGGTGGTGTTTACCAATCTCACGCCGAAGAAGGTTCGTGATGTGATCACCTGGCTGCGTCAGGGCACCAGCGCGGCTGAAATTGCCAATCCGGACGGAGAAACCGCCGGTATCGAAGCCATGGTGGCGGACAATATCCGCCAGAAGGGGTCGGTTTTCTTCCAGTCTGGCCGCAACTACCGGGCGATACTGGAGAATTGCCTGAAACAGTTGCCGGACGAGGTGATTGAAACGGTCACCCTGTCCGGGATTCGCGGGCGCGGCGGCGCCGGTTTTCCCACCGGGATGAAATGGCGTCTCGGGCGGGATGCCGAGGGACGTGAGAAATATGTCATCTGCAACGCAGACGAAGGCGAACCCGGCACCTTCAAGGATCGCGTCCTGCTCAGCCATTCCCCCGGCGATGTCCTGCTGGGCATGATCATCGCCGCCTATGCCATTGGCGCGCGCAACGGCATCCTCTACCTGCGGGCGGAGTATGGATATCTGAAAGATCTTCTGGAACGACGGCTGCAGGAGTTCCATCGTGAGGGAATGCTGGGCGACTCCATTCTCGGCACGGATTTCTGCTTCAATATCCGTATTCAGATGGGGGCGGGCGCCTATATCTGCGGGGATGAGACGGCGCTGATCGAGTCCTGCGAAGGCAAGCGTGGTACGCCGCGGGTCAAGCCGCCCTATCCCATCCAGCAGGGCTATCTCGGTATGCCCACCTGCGTCAACAACGTGGAAACCTTCGCCGCGGCCAGCCGTATCCTCGAACAGGGGGGCGAGTGGTTCAGTGCCATGGGAACCGATGAATCGACGGGCACGCGCCTGCTGAGCGTATCGGGCGACTGTGAACGGCCGGGGATCTACGAGATAGAATGGGGTATCACCCTCAACGATGTGCTGGATCTGGTCGGCGCAAGGAATCCGAAGGCGGTGCAGGTTAGCGGCCCGTCCGGCGAGTGTGTATCCGTGGCGAAGGAGGGCGGGCGGCGGCTCTGTTACGGCGATCTCTCCTGCAACGGCTCGTTCATGATTTTCGATCAGAGCCGCAATCTGCTGGACATTGTCGAGCAGTTTATGCATTTCTTTGTCGAAGAGTCCTGTGGAATCTGCACCCCCTGCCGCGCCGGCGGAGTCGATCTCTACCACAAGATCAAGCTGGTGAATGCAGGCCGGGCGACTCGCAAGGATCTGGACGAGATCATCGGCTGGGGCGATTTGATGCGCAATACCAGCCGCTGTGGTCTGGGCACTACCGCTGCCAGGCCGCTGCTGACCACGCTGGAAAAGTTCCCCGATCTCTACCGGCAGAAAATCGTTGAACCGGAAGGGCCCCTGTTGCCCTCGTTCGATGAGGATGCGGCACTTCAGGAGGATGGGCGGTTTGTGGCCGGGGAGGTGAAATGAGTATCCGGATAACCATTGACAGGCAGGAGATCGAAACGGAAGAGGGCGCGATGCTGATTGATGTTGCGGCTGGCAATGGCGTCTATATTCCCAGTCTTTGTTATGTCAGGGGCAGACCCCGCCTCGGCACCTGCCGCACCTGCTCGGTCCGGGTCAATGGCAAGGTCATGGCGTCATGCACGGTTCCCGTCGCTGATGGCATGGTGGTGGAGGTGGATGAACCGGAAGTGGCGGATATGCGCAAGGCGCTGGTGGAGCTGCTGTTCTCCGAAGGCAACCACAACTGCCCGAGCTGTGAAAAGAGCGGCCGTTGCGATCTGCAGGCGACGGGCTATGAAACGGGGATGATGGTCTCCCGCTTTCCCTACCGGTTTCCCCGGCGCGAGCGGGAACATGCCGCCAAAAGCATCTGGCTAGAGCGGGATCGGTGCATCTTCTGCCAGCGTTGCGTGGAATTCATTCGTGACAGGGGAGCCGGCAGAAAAATCTTCAGCATCGGTGGCAGGGGAACCAGTGCCCGCATAGAGATGGATATCGAACTGGCGGATCGTATGCCGCCGGAGCAGGTTCGTGAAGCGGTCACGCTCTGTCCCGTGGGGTGCATTCTCGAAAAGGGAGTTGGCTACGATGAGCCCATCGGACGGCGCAAATACGAGATCCGTTCCATCCGCGAACACACTCTGGGAAGAAAACAGAAATGAGTCATTCAGGAAAAAACGTGTTTCTCTCCCACGAATTGCCAAGAGCGCCGATGGAACCCGCGGTACTCGCCAGGCGGGAAGAGAAAATCCAGGTAGCGATGATCGCCTTGTGCGGATGCTGGGGATGCACGCTCTCCTTTCTGGACATGGATGAGCGGCTGCTGGATCTGCTGGAGAAGGTGAGCATTACCCGTTCCTCACTGACGGATATCAAGCGCATTCCCCATCAATGCGCCATTGGTTTCATCGAGGGAGGCGTCGCCAATGAAGAGAACATCGAGACACTGACGCATTTCCGGGAAAACTGCGACATCCTCATCTCCGTTGGCGCCTGCGCGGTCTGGGGTGGCGTACCCGCCATGCGAAACATGGTGTCACTCGGGGAGTGCCTCAAGGAGGCTTATATCGATTCGCCCACTGCACCGCCGCAGAGCAAATCCGTCATTCCCTGTCATGAGGACATACCCAGGCTCACCAGCAAGGTGTATCCCTGCCATGAGGTAGTAAAAATGGACTATTTCATCCCCGGCTGTCCGCCGGACGCAGATGCGATCTTCAAGGTGCTGGACGACCTGGTCAACGGCCGCGAGGTCGATCTGCCCACATCCCTCACGCGCTACGACTGAACAGGCATCTTCCGACATGAGCAGGAAACTGGTTATCGATCCCGTCACCCGTGTGGAAGGGCACGGCAAGGTCACTATCCACCTGGATGAAAACAACCGTGTCACCGATGCAAGACTGCATGTGGTGGAGTTCCGGGGGTTCGAGAAATTCATTCAGGGCCACCCCTACTGGGAAGCGCCGATGCTGTTGCAGCGGATCTGCGGCATCTGTTTCGTCAGCCATCATCTGTGCGGCGCCAAGGCCCTGGACGACATGATCGGCACGGGCTGCAGCACAGGTGTGCAGATGCTGCCTGCTGCGGAAAAGGTGCGCCGTCTGGCCCACTACGGCCAGCAGCTCCAGTCCCATGCAACGGCCTATTTCTACCTGATCGTACCGGAAATGCTGTTCGGCATGGATGCCCCGCCCGAGCAGCGCAACCTGCTGGGCCTGGTGGAGGCCAATCCCGAGATGGTGAAGCGGGTGGTGGCCCTGCGCAAGTGGGGGCAGGAGGTGATCAGGACCGTGCTCGGGAAGCGTATGCACGGCATCAACTCGGTGCCGGGCGGCGTCAACAAGGGGGTCAGCATCGCCGAGAGAGACCGTCTGCTCAGGGGCGGGGACGGGTTGATTTCCATGGATCAGGTCATCGCCTACGCCCGGGAAGGGCTGGAGATGTTCTACGATTTCCACGAAAAATACCGCAAGGAAGTGGACAGCTTCGCGGTGGTACCGGCCCTGAACATGTCGCTGGTCGATGAAGAAGGCAACGTCGATTACTATCACGGCCGGATCCGCATCGTGGATCAGAACAAGGCGATCATCGAGGAGTTCGATTATCACGACTATCTGAACCACTTCTCCGAGGCCACGGAGGAGTGGAGCTACATGAAATTTCCGTATCTCAAGGCGCTGGGCAGGGAGGCCGGGGCGGTCAGGGTAGGCCCGCTGGGGCGCCTGAACGTGACCAGACGCTATGGTGACGACACCCCCCTGGCTCAAGCGGCGCTGGAGCGTTTTCACGACTACACCGATGGCAAGGCGAACGACATGACCCTGCACACCAACTGGGCGCGGGCCATCGAGATCCTCCATTCCGCCGAGTTGATCAAGGCGCTGCTGAACGATCCCGAACTGCAGGACGAACCATTGGTCATGACGCCTGCGGAGGACGCCTGGACAGGAGAGGGCATCGGCGTTGTCGAAGCCCCGCGCGGCACCCTGCTGCATCACTACCGAGCCGACAGGGAGGGCAACATGACCTTCATCAACCTGGTGGTGGCCACCACCCAGAACAATGCCGTGATGAACCGCAGCGTGTGCTCGGTAGCCAGTGAGTACCTGGATGGCAAGGCCGAAATCACCGAAGGGATGATGAACGCCATCGAAGTGGGCATCCGCGCCTATGACCCCTGCCTGAGTTGCGCTACCCATGCCATGGGACAGATGCCGCTGATCGTCTCGGTGTACGATACCGGGGGAGAGCTGGTCAATGAACGCACGCGCTGAGGATCGTTTTGCGGGTGCTGCCGGCGTTTCCCTGGCCGACTACAATCATCCTGCCTGCCTGATCTGCGGCATCGGCAATGTCGGCAGACAGGACGACGGCCTGGGCTGGGCCTTCATTGACTGGCTGGAACGGCAGGCCCTTTGCCCCCGGGCCGAGCTGATCCGCAACTATCAGCTGCAGCTCGAAGATGCCGACCTGATTAGCCGGAAAGAGCAGGTGCTGTTTGTCGATGCCACCAAAGCGCTTGATGTCCAATCCTTCCGCCTGGAACAGATGAAACCGGAACTGGATTTCAGTTTCACCTCCCATGCCGTCTCCATTCCTTCCATCATGGCCACCTGTGAACACTGTTTCGGGCAGCTGCCTGCTGTGCATCTGCTGACCATCAGGGGCTATGCGTGGGAACTTCAGACAGGCCTGACCGAAGAAGCCGGGAAAAACCTGAGGGCCGCAACGGAGTTTTTCGGAATGAATGTGTAACTATTCAGCATAGTTGAAAATGAGTATGTAACTGTTCAGCTTACCCCTGAAATTTGTCAATTCAAGGTGAAAAATGTGAGTTTACACGGATAAATGATCATTTTTTAACACAGAAATGGCAGATTTCAGGGGTAAGCTGAACAGTTACATCTCAAGTTTCGGTGTTCAGACCTGGATTCCCGCCTTCGCGGGAATGACAAGAGAGTGCGCCGGGATAGTAGAGGGACTATACTATCGTCATCCCCGCGAAGACGGAGATCCAGCTTCCACCGCAGATGGTATTTCCCGATTTCTCTTCCAGCTCGTCTTCGCGGGAATAGTGTCCGGTCGGTTTCGATGCCTGGTTTTGATTATCTAAAACAGGGTTTTTTGATCTGTATTATCTTGCTAGCACTCCGTCAAGGTGATAAATCAGGATACAGCGTTCCTGTGGTGTTTCGCAGCAAGGCGCAGTGTGCAGGCAATGGCTGTCGCCCTTGTCAAACACTGCAACGCCGCAGCGGGACAC
>JAJRUX010000135.1 GCA_024277575.1 Gammaproteobacteria bacterium
CCCGCTGCGGCGTTGCAGTGTTTGACAAGGGCGACAGCCATTGCCTGCACACTGCGCCTTGCTGCGAAACACCACAGGAACGCTGTATCCTGATTTATCACCTTGACGGAGTACTAGGAGTCTGTCGGATTCGGGAATAATCTACTGCGCTGATGGGAGAGCGGCCAAAATATCCCCGGTTTTTCGTTAAACAGCCCCATATTCGCCTCAAAACCGGAAATATTTTGACTCGTTCTCCCACCAGCTCGCTACGATTACCCAAACCCGACAGACTCCTAGCCGCCCACTCCCTTTTGATGAATTGACGCGATCAGCATTATTGATTTTTCGGCATTGATTATTAACAGGCTGTTGAAAAACCCTCATGCGGCACGATCCGGCGTTGGAATCCGGCTCAAAGTGCTCATTTACTCCGTGTAAACTGCGCTTTTTCGCCGGATTCCGCCTTGTCTCGCACTCGCCCGAGGCTTTTTCAACAGCCTGTTAAGGATTGTCGGCTTGGGAAAAATTTCCATTGCAGGGTGGTGGATGTCAGGAATCGGGGTATTTTGCGGGAACAGGAGGTTGTTTCCTGGTTCCCGGCAGCTCTCTGATCCGCAGAAAACTGGCAAACCTGGGAAGACCATTAACCGTCTTGCCGTAGTACTTGTAGGTGACAAGCGAACCGGCTGGAGGGGGATTATAGCGTTGCTGGTTGGTAAATCCGCTGCCGAGACGGAAGCGGATGTTATCTTTGGTTTCAACCAGCAGTGCCCCCAGCATCCCGGTGTATTTTCCTTTTCCGGTCAGGTGGGTAATGACAACGGCTTCCGCATCCTGCCAGGATTTTACTTTTAGCAGGTCATCACTTCGGCCTGCCTGATAAAAAGAATCTCCCTTACGTAACATCAACCCCTCGCCACCGGTGGCAGCTATTTTATCCAGTTTTTTCATTAACGCCTCATGACTGGAAATCCGGGACTGTCCTACCCGTTGGACATAGGGAGAGGAGTTGTCAGCGAGCAGCGTCTTGAGTTTTTCCTGGCGTTCAGTGAAGGGGGTATCAGGCCACGGCAGATCAAAAACCATATAACGCACCTTGCTCCAGCCAGCAGTGGGTTTGGTGTCGCGAATGATGTTCATCAATTGTTCAAACCGGCTGCGTGCTATCCACAGCTCACCGTCAAGCGGTTGTGCCGGGAAACCAGCAATGAACCAGTCGGGAGCATTGTAGACGTTGCCCTGTCGGGAGACCAGCTTTTTTCCGTCCCAATAGGCGCGTGCGCCATCAAGTTTTTCGCTGAGCCAGTACTCTTTTATATCAATGTCTTGCTTGTATGTCTTTGCCAGGGGGAGTCCAGGAGCGTACGAGTCTGCAAGAGCGGGGTGAAGGGCGAAAAAAACTAGTGTGACGTAGAGAGATACAGACAGGTTGATATGTTTTGGCATTGGAGGGAGGGCTCTGACTAATTGCTTTATGGTAACAAAGCCGGGGTCGGTTTAAGAACAGGGTTGAGTAATTCCTTGCAACTCTGTTACATCGCCTGGAGATTGATTTAACGCAGACGGTTTTCTTTGAGATAACAGGTGGTGAGTCCTGCAGCATAAACCCTCGTGGATGTTGCGGTGTTTGGAATTTATCGAAGCTATAAAAACCAGATCTTGGGGATGGTCAAAGTTCAACGGCTTTGCCAGCTGAACAGCTTGTCTGGTACATTTCAGATTTTGTTGGTACGGTACAATTTCATACTGCAATCCCGGCAGTTAGCAAATCTCGGACGTTGGATCAATTATTTTGGCAAGGAGTGCCGGTTCGCAGACTTCGTTGGCAAAACTTGCTGTAGAGTAACTACAGCGGCGCTTTGCCACCTTGCTGCGAACCGGCGCGCGATGGCTGAATGCGACATATATTGTTGCCGGGTTAATAAAATGACAGGTCTGGGTGGGGAGAAGACACGCGCCTATGCGCAGTATCAACAGAGAAAGGTATAAACTGTCCCCTTGCCGGGATTAACCCTCTATCAGCCGCTATATTGACACTTGAAAAATTGAGTAATAAACAATGACGAATACAGATTCCCCCGCGGATACTCGGTTTGCACTACTCCAGCGCTGGCTGAGTGAGGATCTGGCTCTGCCCGTTGTTGATATCACGCCCGCCTCGGCTGATGCAAGTTTCCGGCGTTATTTTCGAATAAAACATAATGGCACTACATGCATTGTGATGGATGCTCCACCCGAGAAAGAAAATATCCAGCCATTTATCACCAGCTCGGTACTGCTGACCGGGTTGGGACTGCATGTTCCAGAGGTGCTTGAGCGAGACGAGCGGCACGGATTTCTGCTGCTGACCGATCTGGGTTCGAGGCAGTACCTGGATGAATTGAATGACAGCTCTGTTCAGAACCTTTACGGTGATGCGCTGCGAGCATTGATTTTGTTACAGAGCTGTCCGGCGACTGAGTTGCAACGGATTCCCCTTTATGACCGAGCGTTGCTACAGGCAGAAATGGCGCTGTTCCGTGACTGGTATCTGCAACGGCTGCGGAACATCTCCTTGACCGGTGAACAGAGGGAGATGCTTGATCATGCTTTTCTCTTTCTCGTTTCTGGCGCACTGGAGCAACCACGGGTGCTGGTGCATCGGGACTATCATTCACGCAATCTGATGATTAGTGAACCTAATCCCGGTGTGCTGGATTTTCAGGATGCAGTGGCCGGACCGGTCAGCTATGATCTGGTGTCACTGTTGCGTGATTGCTACATCGCCTGGCCCCGTGAGCAGGTGGAAGATTGGGTAAGTCAGTATCACAGGCAGGCAACCAGTGCCGGCATACTGCAACAGGCGGATACCGGCCAGTTATTGCGCTGGTTTGATCTGATGGGCGTGCAGCGTCACCTCAAGGCGATCGGGATATTTTCCCGTCTCAGCATCCGGGATGGAAAACCGGGCTATCTGAAGGATATTCCACGTACCCTGCACTATGTAAAGGATATCTGTTGCCGCTATCCTGAGCTGCAGGGACTGGAAAAAATTATTTCGATATGAAATCACTCATCACAGAAAAAATAAAGATACTTGTCTCAGACCAAAGTAAAAAAAATGATGCACCAACTTATGCCTTCGATGTGAACAGCCCGGTTTCTTCGATGTTACGCATATTGTTGCCGGGTTGATAATAGTATGAAAGCGATGATTCTTGCAGCGGGAAGGGGGGAGCGTATGCGCCCGTTGACCGACCATGTTCCTAAACCACTGCTAAAAGTGAGTGGCCGTTGTTTGATAGAATATCACCTGATCGGCCTGGCCAAGGCAGGGATACGGGAGATTGTGATCAATCACGCCTGGTTGGGGGAGCAGATTCAACAGGCACTGGGTGATGGTTGCCGCTGGGGGGTGCAAATCAATTATTCCGCCGAGCAGGAAGGATTGGAAACCGGGGGTGGTATTTTCAAAGCACTGCCACTGTTGGGAGAGAGGCCGTTTCTGGTGGTTAACGGTGACGTATGGTGTAATTACCCCTTTCTTCAACTACCTGTTGAACTGACCGGGCTGGCTCATCTGGTACTGGTGGATAATCCCTCGCACCATCCTGATGGGGATTTTGCAATACAGGAAGGCTGCATTCAGCCGCAGGGTGAATTGCGCCTGACCTATAGCGGGATTGGTGTTCTCCACCCAGCACTGTTTGCGAACTGTGTTTCGAGCGCCTTTCCGTTGGCGCCTTTGTTACGGAATGCGATAGCGGACAATCAGGTAAGCGGAGAATACTATCCTGGTTGCTGGGTTGATGTAGGTACGCCGGAAAGACTGCTTAAACTGAATCAGGAAATGAGTATGCCAATATGGTAATTAGGGTATTGTTTTATGCTGTTGTGTTGTTTTCGTGGGTGAGTGCTTCCGCTGGTGATGCAGAGGAAAACGATCTTCTCTCTCAGGCAAGGGTTTACCTGAAAGCAGGTAAACCTCGGTTGGCAATGCAGCAGTTGGAACAGATGCTGGTCACCGCACCGGATAATATTGCAGCCCGCTTTCTTCAGGCCCGTCTCTATTCTGAACAAGGAAAAACGGAGCTGGCTATCGCCCGCTATGAAGCGCTGATTAAAGATCATCCCGGCCTGGCCGAAGCATACAATAATCTGGCCGTTCTGTTTGTCCGGGAAAATAGTCTGGGACAGGCTAAACTGGTTCTGGAGCAGGGAATACAAACCCATGCTGCGTATGCCGTCCTTTATCAGAACGTCAGTGCAGTCTATATGGAGATGGCGCGTAAATCATATACTGAGGCGCGATTGTTAAAACAGGAGATGAAGCCTTTGGAGTTGCGGCCGTTACCGGATCTGGTTGATACAATCCCTGGTGAATCCGTTACCACTTCAAAGTGACGCTGGGTATAGGCAGAGTGCCCCCTGTTCTGATGGGTTGCTCTGCTGTATTCCTGGCATAGGAGTAGCGACCAACAGTGAACGGTAACCGGTTTTTTATTTTACTAATGGCGGGCTGTGTCTGTAGCTGCACGGCCGTTAGTCTCCGTTCCCCGCCACAGCTGACAGATACGATCCAGGTTCAGTTGATCACGCCCCCAGAGCCCGTTTCCAGTCAACCGGGGGGACTCAAGCCAGATTCGGTTCAGGTGCAACAAGCGCTGCGCGCACTGGATGGGAGAACTACCCATTATCCTCGAGACTATGAAGCTTATTTGCTCAAGGGGTTGATCTATTATGAGACCCGCCAGTTTGATCGGGCTTTGACCGAGTTGGACAGGGTGGTGAGTCAGGCTCCGCGGTTTCATCTGGCGCAGATGATTCGTGGTGACATTTTACTGAGCCGTGTGGCACAGGTAAGCGGTATCGGGCACAATCCGGTGTTGCATGCCTTACCGGATTCCCGTTATGTGCTGGTTGAGGATCTTCGTGAGGAGGCACGTACGCGTATACGTGCCTACCTGCACGCACAGGACAAACGGAAACTGCCGGGGCAACTGTTGCGTATGGGGGAGTCAGTGGAAACCGCTGTACTGGTTGACAAACAGACTCATCGGCTTTATTTGTACGGTAATACCGGAGCAGATTCACCTCCAGAATTGCTCTATGATTTCTATGTGAGCACGGGAAGAAAAAGGGGCAACAAAGCAGTCAGGGGTGATTTGCGTACGCCGGAGGGTGTCTATTTTGTTACCAGTTATACTCCAGGCAGTCAGCTGCCAGAGAAGTACGGAGCAGCAGCTTTCCCGATTAACTACCCGAATGAGCTGGATCAATATCAACGTAAAACCGGGGGGGGGATCTGGTTGCATGGTATTACGCAACGATTTTACAGCCGTCCGCCGCTGGATAGTGAAGGTTGTATCGTGCTGTCAAATATTGACCTGGAGCATATTGTTTCCCTGATTTCACCTGGTTCGACACCGTTTATTATTGCCGAGCATCTTGATTGGTTGGAACAGGATGTCTGGCTTGAGCGTAAAAACGAGCTTATACAGACTCTGCAAACCTGGCAGGAAGATTGGGAAAGCGGTGACACAGCGCGTTATCTGGCTAACTATGCACCGGGTTTCTGGGGGGGCGGGTATGATTTTGACGGTTGGTCAAGAATGAAGAAAAAAATGTTGCCGCGTAACAATAGTTCACGAATTTCTGTCAATAATCTTTCTTTGCTGGCCTATTCACGCCGCGCTGAACCTGGCCGCGAGATCGTGATAGCTGATTTCCAGCTAACCTATTCTGCAGGGGATTCCAATGGTAGCTGGAAAAAGCGTCTTTATCTTGAAAAAAACCAAGATCGCTGGTATGTGTTGCACGAAGCCAATATGAGAAAAAAGAGAACGACAATGGCTACTGTTAACAGACTATAGTGGATGCCAGCGGCACCACCGGTACAGCATAACCCGTGTGGTTTTTGATGAAGAGGTTGAAGATCCGGTAGCAGACCTGACCACAGCCACTGACGGCCTGAGCAAAAGCTTTACCGTGCCCGGGAAGGATATCGTCGTAGATAGTGCTTCAACAGTATTCAAGAATACGAACTTTGCCTCGCTGACTGATAACGACATCGTAGAGGTGAGCGGCTACTTCGGTGCTGGCAGCCAGCTCCGGGCCAATGAGGTGGCATCGTTTTTGTCAGTCAGCCTCAAATGAGACTGACACGCACCAGCCACCCATCAGGATCAAGGTATCGGGGTTTCTGCTTGCAGAAAACACCCCGCGCCCCTGATTCATTCGAGTCCCAGAAAATCGTCGGTGCCAAGCGCTTGTCCAATTGTCTTTATAGTAACCGGTATTGTGGTTCCCCGCCGTGGTGGGGCAGACCCTCGTGACTCAAGGATTGGGCGCATCAGTAACCAGGAAATCGTCGTTACCGTATCAATGGCTGAGTGGGTTTCCAATCAGATCTCTTGTGGTTTCTAACCAAACCCCTTTGACGGCTCCCCCGCTCAACCGAACCGGTTACCCAAATAGCTTACGCGGAACAAACGGCACCTGATCACGCATCACATAGTAACTTGCCCTCGCCAATTTGTGAGATAACGTCTTTAATGCTACTACACGTTTTGTCTTGGCCATTTTTTGTTGGTAGTAGTGTTTGGCATCTTCACTATGGCGGATTGCAAAATTAGCGGCTTCAATAAAGGCCCAGGATAGATATTTGTTTCCGTTCTCAGGGTTGCACTTTCTTTTTGCCGTTGCTAATGCGCACACTGTCTACGCAGCGGCAGTAGGAGGCGAAGTTGCCTCGAGTGATATCGCCTGTTTCAAACATGATGGTGAGCGCAAGGATCTTTCCAACCCTCTTGATGTTCTCTTTCATGGGTTACTCCTTCATCAATGGCTGTTACTGCCAGTTCAGAGAAATGACACAGAATTCTGAACACCACCCTAAATTTCGTGCGTTTGCCCTGTAGTGATTACCTCTTTGTAGTCATCACCCTTTGCGGCTCATCAGTCCATCTTCATGGCGCACATATCTGGGAGCACTCCCGGAAACAACTCAGCCAATGAAAACAAACAAGCGCTCCTTCCGACAGGCGATATCAATCCTCTTCTCTCTCTGGCCAGTCCACATCGGCATGAACCAGATTGTAGTGACAGTGGATGCAGGATTTTTCGCCCTTGTCTATCTGTGGCCTCGCCGCCTTATGTTGTTTTATCCCACTCCACACTTCGGCATCAATCTTGTGGCACACCATGCATTTTTCACTCCGATCGGCAACCATCTTGTCCCGTACACGGGCCGCCAGCTTGATGCGCAGCTCCTCCCATTCGGGAATATCGCGCAAGCTGTTCGAGATGGCATCAAACGGGGATTTTCCATATCGTCCGTCATTAATATATAGAAACTTGAAGTGAAGAAACTCCCCAAGACCATGTGGTTCATGACAGCCGACACACCCGGGGCGAACACCCAGATCATTATCGTAGTGCGGCGAATCCTTGTACTCATAGAATGGATAGGCATGACACTCACCACACCCCACGGACATATCAAACGCCGCCGGCTCAAACAGTTTTGTGGGCTTGAAATCATCAATGGACTCACTCAACCCACCCATCGGCAAATCCTCTTCCGGATTTTCGAATACCTCATGGCAGACGGTGCAGGCGCTTGGCCTGGTAAAGCGAGAACTACTACAACTCACTCCGGAAACAATGAGAATAAAGACAAGCACAGAGGCAATGGTTATAAGCCCTGTTCTGGATTTCAGGAAGTTCAATCGACTACCCCTCCTTTAACCGGTTCCCCGGAGATCATGCCTGCTCCTGCGCTTGTTTATAGACGGCAAGATGCTTGCTGTTGTCCACCTGGATCTGGCCATACTCATCACCAGGCACGGCAGGAGTAACCGTTACCAGCGTATCGTTCCACGTCTGCACTCCGCTGGACGGGTCGATGGCAACAGGAATGATATCGTTTGGATTTGTGCCACTGTCCTGCCACCACAAGTTGTGATCAATATCATGGTCCTCCAGCTCCTCACGGGCAAATGGAACATGTTCCCCGGCATCAGCAACGGCCACGCGCCCGTAGGCGGTTCTGCCAACAGAGGTGGAGATTCCGACCACCTGCGGGTGGATTCCGTTGGTCAACCACGCCTTGGTAACGAGATATCCCACCTCACTTGTCACCCGCACCAGAGCACCATCCGCAATCCCCAACTTATAGGCGACATCCTTGTTGATCCAGAGGGGATTGGAGTGCCATAGCTCTGCCAGATATTTAAGATTCGAGGTCCGAGAGAGCGTCTGGCAGGCCACCTTGTGCGTACTCAACACGAACTCATCCGGCTTGATGGCAGCCAGACGTGGATTTTCACTCCATGAAGGCAGTGCAGACAGCCCTTTTTCCTCCAGCGCTTCTGCATTTACCTCAATCTTCCCGGACGGAGTGGGGAAACCGGTTTCCATGTATGTATGGTAGGCTACTTTTACCGACTCACCCTTTTTCATAATTTTTCTTCCGGTCGAATCAAGCTTGCCGTAATCGGGAAACACCCCTTTGGATTTCAGTTTCTTGTAACCATCCTGCAAACCTGGAGTTGCTTCTACCTCTTGTTTTACCCAGTCCACCGCATCCTTAAATCCCCAGTACTGCTTCATCTCCCGGCTACCATCGGAGTCAATGGTCTCAACAATTTTTTTCAGCGTTACCCGCACATCCTGCGCCTCACCAAGAATCTCGGCACCCGGCACCGTCATGGAGGCCCACGGTAGCAACGCTGTCGGACTGCTGGCCAGATCGTCACGCTCCACTGCCACTACATCCGGCAAAACAATGTCAGCCAAGTCGGCAGTCTCGCTCATGAAGGGACTAAAGTCGACGAGATAGGGAATCAGCTTTTCATCTTTCAACACCTCTCGCCACAAACTGGCGGCCGGAGATGAATAGGCGGGATTGCTCATATGATTGAACAGCACCCGTACCTGATGAGCACCGCTCTTCAGCTCAAAAGGGAAAGCATGATTTAGTTGTGCCGTACCATTTGTCGATGACTCAGGCGCGGGCTGAGGTGCAGCAATGTCGAACCGCCGCGGCAAACAGTAGCCCCCTTCATTGTCGATATTCCCGGTAATTACCGCAAGCAGCGTACAGGCCATCTCTCCCTGGATGCCATTTTTGTGATAACCAACCCCATTCTGACTGAATACGGTTGCCGGTTTGGCCTTGGCGAACTCAACAGCAATTCGTTCAATCGTCTCTACTGAAACACCGCTCGCCTTTTCTGCTATCTCCGGAGTAAACTGTTTTAAGTGTTCCGCCAAATCCTCGCTGGAGTAGTTGGTCCAGGTATCGATAAACCCGCTATCTGCCAGTCCTTTCCGCATGATAATGTTGGCCATCGCCAAGGCAACAATCCCATCGCTACCGGGAAAAACCGGGATCCACTCATCGCTTTTTCCTGCGGTATTGGACATCCGCACATCAAACGTAACGAGCTTCAGCCGATTATCAACTACGCCATCGGCCAGCCGCTGCGCCAACGGAGGTGCGGTCTCAAGAATATTGGCACCAAAATTCAATACATAGGTTGTATGCTCCAGATCAGGGAGGGCAAAATCAACGCCTAACATGGCCCCAAGTGCGGCCTGTTTGGCGGCACTACTGATAGAGGGAACTCGGCTGCGCAAAACGGAGCTGGAGCCAAGGGTATCCATGAATCGCAAGGTAGCCCCGTTCTTGAACGCCCCTTCATTCAAATAGACACTGTCAGCCCCACCACCATCCAGTGCTCCTGCCACCTTGCCAGCCACTTCGGCAATCGCCTCATCCCAACTTATCTGTTGCCATTTCCCAGCACCCCGTGCACCGACCCGCTTAAGGGGACTGAGAATCCTGTCTGGATCGGTGGCAGCAAAGAACGAGGCCAGACCTTTTGCACAAAACTTTCCTCGTGTTGCGATATGATTGGGATTCCCCTCCGTCTTCATAATCCGCCCACTTTCTGCATAGGTAAAACCACCATCAAAATAAGGACACAGCGTACACAGATAAGGCTTCCTCTTGCGCGGTTGAAAGGTCCTGATCTGGTGGAACCCCTCACCGCCAAGCTCAAGCTCCATGGCGCCGCCAAGCGGCGGATATACCGCTGCTGTTGCAGCGGCCGCCGCACTTGCTTTAAGGAATTCACGTCTGTTGATTTCTATTGCCACTGTCGGTACTCCATCAATAGAATGTCTGCATGTATTGACCACCCATCACCCACCAGATCCGCATCCCATATACGCCAATGGCAACCAGGAACGAGGCGGTAACCAATCCCAATTTATACCGCTTCAGTGGCGTAACAAGAATGAATAACGGAATAATCAGACCGATAATGACCTCAAGCCACAGATAGGGGAAACGGAACAGTTCCATCAACACATACTTGTGCGCCATAAACACACCCTCCGAACCATAAAGAGCGTGCATAGCCTCGAGCGCCAGCAAAAACATATCAAACACGATTCCGATCATCATGTATTTTGCCAGCTCTTCGATCAGCTCCCACTTGATCTGCTTTCTGGGTTCAACAAGCATATTCATGACCCAGATAACCAGAATCAGCATCCCGATGCCAGATATAAAAGCACCGGTTAAAAACAGCAGCGGGGCAAGCGCGGTATGGTTGATATAGCGGCCAGGATTGAACTCCATCACCACGCCGGTATACCATTCAAGAGACAGAGCCAGTATAACGGCAATAATGCCGAAAAACCTGGCCCATCGCTGGTTGTTTTTTATTACAAAACAGGTATAAATAACCATGAAAACCGGATAGGCCAAAATCAGTAACGAACCCCAGGCCATAGGTACGCTGTTATGCCAGTATGCGGGCAGCAGCAGATAAAAAAATCGCCACGGCTGTCCCTGATCCCAGATCAAAAGAACCGGAACGATCAACATAATCACAATAGCCAGTATGGCCGCAACCAGCGCCAAAGGCTTGTAACGCTCGATTCCGAACACCCAGCCAAAACTGGAGACCACCAACGAACCTGCGCTGACACCAACCAGCCAGAAATAGATCGTGATAGGCGTTCCCCATGCAACGTGGTGAAAAGCATTGGAGATGATTACACTCTCTTCCATTACCCCTTCCCCTATCCGAAAATCAGTTTTTTGAGATTACCAATTGCACTACTCGCCTTGTGCGGTATCGAAGCCAGGAAATCAACCATGTTTTTTCCCACCCAGTACATGGTCGATTCACCCTCCACAATGTCGGCGAACGCATCACCGTGGTGATTCTTTTTAAAGTCGTTGAATTCGGTTTTCATCTGTGCGGTTCTGTTTTTGTAGCTGTGCGGCTCGTCCATGATCTCCCAGTCGGCACCGATATAGAACACTGACGGGCTGGTTCCAAGTTCTGGCTTCAACACAGTCACGGGCTCTTTTGCAACCAGCCTGGATACCTCACTGTCAGGGTCATTAAGATCACCAAAAATTCGCGCGCCACCCACACAGGCCTGCACACAAGACGGAGCAAGTCCCTTTTTCACCCGGTGGATGCAAAAGGTGCATTTATCAACCACCAGGGTGGGCAGATTCTTATCGGTACGCTTCTCCGGTATCAGATGCCGGGCATTATAAGGACAGGCAACGACACAGGTACGACAACCGATACAGCGGTTATAACGCTGCAGAACAAATCCATCCTTATGTTTGTAAGTGGCCTGAGTAGGGCAATTTCGCACACAGATGGGGTTGTCACAATGATTGCAGAGGCGCGGCATGAATACCCGCTTGGTATTTGGATACTTACCCTTGTCCGCCACCTTTACCCAGGTTCTCCAGACACCAAGCGGGACACCAAACTCCGATTTACAAGCTACCACACAGGACATACAGCCAATACACTTCCTGAGATCGATAGCCATTGCATAACGCTTGGTTCCGGGAACCCCCTTGGTTCCGCGTGTCTGAAGCCCGTAAATGCGGCGGTAGGGGTGAGTAGGGCTCTTGTCGTTGCTCGTTTCGGACATGGATAAACTCGCCTGTTCTGTGCTAACCGCAAACAATTCATAAGAAAGTGACTAAACTGGCAGTGTTATTATTCTCCTGTTGACTGCAGATAGCGCCTTGATGCAGGTCAATTGCCAATACCCTGATTTTTCCCTCAATAATTGAAAATGCACATGGTTCCATGACATTCGGCAATTAAACTTCGTCACCAGCAATACGAACCGGCTCGGCCAAAATAAAAAGCAAAACAATTTTTCACCAAAAAATATTGGGTTCTTCGTGGATTAGTGCGGAACCTCGGGTTCCATATTCAATCCGCCACAGTAAAAAAGAATGCTGTTTCCAAACCCATCAAAGGATCGATAGCCTCTGGCATTCGCCTTGATTGTCTGTATCCTTGAATTCAATCCCTCAGCCACTCCATTGCTGATTCGATGCTTGAAGTACGTCAGAATGTTGGACAGGTGGGTCTTGATCATCCGTGCCTTTTCCTTGATGGGCTCCAGTCGGCTACGGATGGCCCAGGCATACCAACGTTCAAAATGACGGGCCGCCCAACCCGCGTAACGATAATTCCAGAATTCCCGGAACAGCTCCTTCAATGCCCAGGCACGTGCAACTTTCAGTTCTGATTTCTTCAACTTCGCGAAGCATTCTTTATCTTCAGCGGCGATGTTCTTTTCGTTCCTCAGCCAGTGGTATCGGGTTCCTTTCAGACGGCTGTCTCCCTGCTTGTCCAGTTCCTTGTTTTCTGCCCGTCGAACCCTGTCCACCGCCTGGTTGAGGTGTTGGCTGATATGGAATCTGTCATGAACGATGTCCGCTTGCGGCAGTTTCTCGCCCACGGCGTTGGCATAGGCCTGCCACATCTCCAGGGCGACAGCTGTCACCCCGGCCTGCTGTGACGGCGTCAATGCCTGGTCTATCAACCGTTTGGCGTCAGTCTCCGTTCGCCCTTCAATGACATCAAGTACGCGACCGCCTTCCAGGACTCGAATGGCAAAGGCCTCGAACAGCAATGTGAAGCGGCTGTTCTTGCCTGCCCAGGGAACCGTAACGCTCTTTACTCCGTGTTTCTCGCAGCGCACTCGCGGCACTTCGCCGTGCAGAAATGTGGCAAACTGCATGGTGTCCAGATGACGCCGGGTGCGTTCCTTGCGAAGGTCATATCTTGAAGACATGGCACCACATTCCGGGCAGGGACCCTGGTCATCGGTATATTCGATTCGGATATCAACCCGCTGCTCTTCAAGCTTCAGGTCCACCTGGTAGTTCTCCCAAGAGCTTTCTATCCCAAGCAGTTGACCGTAGTGCTCTTCCAGTTCCATTATGGCTCCTCCGGCGTCTTGTCAAGATGCTATATCCTGCGAGGATTCCACACTCTTTTGGGAAGAGCCTATTTTATAGCCTCTGAGCCAACTGCTTACTTCGTGGAGGTTGAGAAGAATGCCCGTCACTCTCCAGCAACTGTCATCCGCTCCACCAGCCAGGAGCCGGTGCGGATGTTACTGCGCAGATCAACATCGCTGCCCACCATCACCAGCTTCGCAAACATGTCACGCAGGTTACCGGCAACAGTAATCTCTTCCACCGGATACTGAATCTCGCCATTCTCTACCCAAAACCCGGCGGCTCCCCGCGAGTAGTCACCGGTGATTAAACGAACCCCCTGCCCCATCAACTCAGTAATGAGTAATCCCCGATCCATCTGTTTCAACAGCGCCTGCAAAGAGAGTGTATCGGGAACATTCTGTCCCGCCGCACCGGCAGCAATAGTCAAATTATGCACACCACCTGCATTTCCCGTTGTCTTCATCCCCAGTTTGCAGGCAGAGTAGTTGTCCAAAATATAACTCTGCAATATCCCTTCACGCACCAGATCTCGCTGCTCTGTAGCGACACCTTCATTGTCAAACGGTGTACTACCCAGCGCCCCTTCAATATGGGGCTGCTCGTAGAGATGAACAAAACCGGGAAATATTTGCTTGCCAAGATGATCCACCAAAAAACTGGACTTGCGGTAAAGCGCTCCACCACGGATCGCCGCGACAAAATGAGATAACAGACTGCTGGCAATCTCCGCACTGAACAGCACCGGTACCTGCCGGGTTGACAAGCGTCGCCCGCCCAAGCGGCGCACGGTGCGTTCCGCCGCCTGACATCCGACTGCCTCGACCGGTTCCAGCAGCTCCGCATTACGGTCGGTACTGTACCAGTAGTCCCGCTGCATCGCATCCCCCTCGCCCGCGATAACTGCGCAACTTACGCTGTGACGGGTGGTGGGGTACGCTCCCAGAAAGCCATGGCTGTTGCCGTAAACATAGAATCCGGCATGAGTGTTCACCGCTCCTCCCTCCGAGTTGGTAATACGAGCGTCGATGGCAAGAGCCGCCGCCTCGCACTCCCGAGCCAGCACAATCGCTCGCTCGGGAGTCAAATCCCAGGGATGAAACAGTTCCAGATCAGGAATACTGGTCGCCATTAGCTCCGCCGGAGCCAGACCATGGCAGGGATCTTCGGTTGTGTAACGGGCAATGTCACATGCAGCCTGCACAGTACTTTTTACTGCGGCGGGGCTGAACTCCGTTGTACTGGCCGAACCCTTGCGTTGACCAAAATAAACGGTCACACCCATTCCCTTGTCACGATTGTGCTCAATGGTCTCCACTTCGCCCTTGCGTACCGTAACCGACAACCCGGATGCAAGATTGCCACCCACCTCGGCGGCAGTAGCACCCTGGCGGCGGGCTTCGTCCAGCAGCTCGTTCACTAACGCATTCAGACCTTCTATATCAAACTGCTCGGCAGCATTTTTTGGAAGCAGATTTTTGTTCATTTAACAGCCCTGTATAGACACATTTTTCGGCTCCAGGTGTTTCCGGGCCGGACAAAGGGTATGATCCTGGATTCCCCGGCTTGATCGCTCCATTTTGATACCAAATTACTGATATGAAAACTATTGACCTCAATTTGCCACTTCACTTGTTGGGCGAATCACGCTACGGGATGAATCGAAAACGCGCACGGCACCCCGCCCAACTAGGGAATCCAGGATAATTCTAACAAAATCAGCAAGCACTATGACCATGGAAGAGACAAAAAGTAAATCACAGATAAAACGGGAGATGAAGGATCTGCACACCTTGGGTGAAGAGCTGGTCAGCCTGAACAGGGAACAACTGGCTCACCTCCCGCTAAACAGCTCCCTGCGGGAGGCGGTTGCCCTGGCCCGGAGCATCAAGGCTCATGGAGGACGCAAACGGCAGCTAAAATTCATTGGCAAACTGTTGCGCAGCTGTGATGCCAATGCTATTGCAAACGCCCTCCATCTCCGCCGGGAAAGGGAGCGCCATGCCGCCGCCCGTTTTCACCAGATAGAACGGTGGCGTGATTGTCTGCTGGAACAAGGTGACATGGCGCTGGAAGCGCTGCTTCAAGACTATCCACAGGCTGACAGGCAGCAGATTCGCATCCTGATTCGTAACGCAAAAAAGGAACACATGGCCGACAAGCCGCCCACGGCGTCACGCAGCCTGTTCCGCTGTCTACGTGAACTGATGGACAAATGATTTCTGCATGGATGGCCACAAGCGACCATTACATTCATTGAAACCATAGCAACCCCGCCTTCTGCTTGCGTTGCAAACCAAAGCGAAAATCCACCATTAACGGGGTGAGATCGTTCTGCCTTGTAGCTTGAAATCAAGATCCTCCTACGCTCATCACGTCCTCCATGATGAATAACCACCATTCATTTTCGCAACTATTCAGGGAACCATTTCACCAACGCCATCGTGTTAACAGGGGAAAGGTGATTGGATGAACCATCATTTGGAATGAGATGAACAGTCAGTGACCATTCACCACCTTGCAGACGCAAAACAAACCTCCAGGAACCTGTTGGTTCCAGGTAATCAGCACCCACTCTTCCACCGGCGCAGTAGATTATCCCGGAATCCAGCAGGCTCTCGGGACGCATACAGGAGAAAACACTGATTATTATTCCATCGCTGGCCACGCTGTTGATCGCATGTAACCCCGATGATACCACCTTGTCGACGAAATGCATCGGCTTCTTTGGCGGGTACTGTGCCAGGTACCATCATCGAGGCTTATGGTGACAATGGCTCCTATTACGTGATCCACTCCGATCAAAATGGGACTGCGCGACATCCATTTAACCTGGATCTGCCGGCCGGGATTGGCTTCCGCCTGGTTATGATCACCAATGAAGGGACGAAGGAAGAGGTCATCACCCCGCTGGGCTTTCGTGACAGTAGCAGCAAGGTGCGAACCCGTTTTGTTCTCGGAAAAAACGATAGCATTGATCTTGGGTATGTACCCCTACCGACGAGCAGAAACGAAGCCGCCGACCGTGATCATGACGGTGACGGCGTTATGGTTCTGGATGATGTGGGGGCGGGAAATCCACTGGTCTCTGTGATGCCGATGGTGATAAGATTAAGGATCGGGATGATGATGATCACGGTGGTTATCACTATCCACACGGCGCAATTGATCCGCAGGATCATGACAATGATGGCGTACCAAATCGCTACGATCGTGACTATCGGTCGGGTAGTACCGATGGCGACGGGTTGCCAGACAATGTGGATGCTAACGAGAAAAACGAGAAAAACGAGAAAGATCATGGTAATGATGGTCTTCGTTTTGACCATGACAAAGATGGTTATCTTGATGACGATGGCAGGGTAGGTGGTGAGGTCCAGCCCCGGCTCCAGGAGAGACACTGTTCAGCAGCAATTGCAGCAGTTGCCATTCGCCCTCATCCATGAGAGGACGCTCAGCGGGCGCTATTTCATCCGCCATCAACAATAACGTAGCGGAATGGGCTACCTGTCATCACTGACTGCAACGGAGGTACAGCAGATTGCCGACTATCTGAACCGGTAGGCAACACAACAAAACAAGCGCTACCTGGTTCAACACCGGGTAGCGCCTTTGATTTATCATGACTGGCGTACAAGAAAGATTTTAAGCTGTAATTAAGATTCGGGGGGTTATATTGAAGGCCAACAATCCACAGGGTCATCAATGAAAATCAATATCTTCTCACACCACCGGGGGCAGGATCCCACGTTTGAAGAGATGGTGGCACCGCACCTGGAACGACTGCATCAGCTCGCGTACCGGTACAGCGGCAACCAGGCGGACGCCGAGGATCTGATTCAGGATCTGCTGGTAAAGCTCATTCCCCGCACCGACGAACTGCGCAAGGTGGAGCAGCTGCATCCCTGGCTGGCGAAGGCACTCTACCGGCTGCATATCGACCGCTTTCGTAAATCAAACCGTAATCCGGTGGATGCTGGATATGATGAGCACATCAACCACTCCGCAGCGGCAAACCCGAATGATATGTCCCCGTCCCGGGTGAATCTGATCCGTGATCTGCACTCCGCCCTGCAACACCTGAACGAAGAGCAGCGCATACTGGTTATCATGCATGATGTCGAATCCTATACGCTGGCAGAGCTGGAAAAGATTCTCGAGACTCCGTTAGGTACGTTAAAATCAAGACTGCACCGCAGCCGGGCCAAACTGAGAAAACTACTCAAAGAGGGAACTGTTTCACTGCAACGGGCGTGTTAACAGGAAACAGGTATGAAAAATGAATTGTGAGCAACTTCATGAGCAGCTCGACAGTTACCTTGATGGTGAACTGCCATCAGAGCTGCAGACCCGGGTCGAGTCCCATATCAGCGGATGTGAGAACTGCCGTGCGGTGGTTGCCGAGGCCAGGGAGATGCAGGAGGCATTACGACAGATGCCTGCACCAACCATTCGCCCCGGCTTCGCCAACCAGGCCATCAAGCATGCCGTCAATCAGCACACTCACCATCGGCGTGGATTTGTCGCTGGCTTTTCCACCGCCCTGGCTGCAAGCATGGTTCTGGCACTGTTCATCGGCGGCTTGCTACCTGACATGAAGCAATCACCCGATTCAACCGTCACCCCGGTGGTCGTTATTTCGATACAGCAACCGCAAACGGTCAATCTGGTTTTTGATGTGGCAACCGCGATGGAAAATGCAACCTTGTCAATTGTTCTACCTGACAATGTTGAAGTTGTCGGTTTCCCCGGACAACATGAAATTACCTGGCAAACCAGCCTGCAAGCGGGTAGAAACATCCTGCCCTTGCCGCTGAAAGGGATCATGCACAGCAGCAGCGCACTGGTCGCCAGTATCGAGCAGGATGGCAAAAAGAAATCCATCCGTATCCCCATCGAGGTTAATGACGGTGAGGTCAGCCCCCAGGTGGATCTGACCGGCAATCAAATCGCCTGAAACAGCAGATAGAGAATATTTGAAATGAGAATCTTCAAAGGCAACGTCATCAGTGCGGCAATGATGTTGATCACCCTGCCGGTGTACGCGGTTAGTATCGAGGATCTGGATGACGTAACAATCCAGGTTATCGAATCCCTTGATGGTGATGAACTCAAAGAGGGTGTTCACTTTCTTGAGCTGCCGGGTATGGATGATTTCGAAAAGCCCACCACCTCCCGTGATGATAACCACGACAGGAAGCGGGATGATGACGATGACTCTTACCATAACAAGGCAGAAAATGATGACGATGACCGGAAAGATTCCGCTGATGATCGGAAAAAGGAAGATGATGACAGTCGGGAAGAACGAGACGATGACAGGGAAAAAGACAGTGGGCATCAGCAGAAGATAGAAGACTCCCGTGACAATCACAACGATCATGAGGAGCATGAGAAGCCCACCCGGAAGGATAGAGAGATTGAAGATAAACGCGAAGATGGCAGGGAGGATCACAAACAGGCACAGGAATCAAAAGACGACCGGGATGACCATGACAAGTCTGACGATGATGACCAGAAAGATGTGAATGAAGACCGTAATGATGCCAAAGAAGACCAAGAGTCTGTTAAAAATGACAAACAGGATAGCGATAATGAACAGGACAAGGATGATGACTAAAACCAGCAACAAAAAAACGACTAACCGCTGACATCATTCTCAAGCCGGGCTAAATCATGGATATGACAAAATTATCCGCGCAGGGGGCAGTTATGCTGCTCTTTTTGACGTTCTGTTTGTCATTGGGAACGGCCCACGCCAGTGGAAAACCCGCTTTTGAACAGGCCGTGCAGCTGTTCAGATCTGGAGACTATGCCGCAGCTGCCAGACTGTTTGAACAGGTGCAGGCAGCTGACGGGAACAGCGCGATCATTCACTATAATCTCGGTTCCAGCTATTACAAACTAGGTCGCTACGGAGCAGCGCGCAACCAATTTCAAAAAATAGATATCGAACACAAACTTGCTTCCATCACATACTACAATCTGGGACTCATCGCCTTCCGGCTGGAGGGAGCCGACGCTGCGGTGCGCTGGTTTCAACGCTGCCGCGACAGCAGTAATGACATAAAAATGCAGCAGCTGGCCGACAAACAACTCCGGCTGTTGCAGCAGGATCAAGAAACATCCTCCTGGCGGAACGAACTCTCCGGCTACTTCAGCGCCGCTGTTGGCTATGACAACAACGTGGCTCGCGTCCCTGATGAAATCCTTCAGGTATCTGATCATGATTCCGCTTTTCTGGATCTGTTTCTTGCCTCCAGCTACTGGCTCAGCGGCGACCATCAACACGGTAACGCTCTCAAATTCGGTGGTAGCCTGACCCGTTATGATCAACTAAGCGAATACAGCAACAACCTGATCAATATCGGCCTGTACCACTACCGTCCGGTCTATGGCTGGCACAACCGTTATGGCATTCACTATTACCGCACCGAACTGGGCGGCATTGGTTTCCAGCAACGGTTCAAACTGCAGGCGCGCGCGGGCAAGAAATATGCACCGGACCAACGGCTGCGGCTCCAGTACGAATACAGCAAAATTGACGATCTCGGCGCCAGCTACAACTACCTTTCCGGTTCACAACAGCGCTTCAATATTGAAAACCGCACCCACCTCGACAACGGACGCCTGCAGCTGGGATACCGGCTCGAACTCAATGACAAGCAGGACTACCGGCAAGCCGACACCTTCAGCAGCTACTCACCCGTCCGCCAGACCCTGTACCTGTGGTACAAGCCAGTCCTGGGAGAAAACTGGACCGGCCGCATCGGGCTGGACTACCGACACAGCGACTATGGCAATCAAAATATCATTATCGGAACCGGTGTGGGGGTGCGTAAGGACAAACGCCTGCGCGCTACCATCGGCGCAGTTTATAAATATTCAGCAGATATCGAACTGGAACTCACGCTGCGCCATACCGAAAACGATTCCAGTATCGTGGACAAAGAGTACATCAGCAATCAGCTGCTGTTGGCGGTCGGCTGGTATTATTAGCACTCTTTCAGAGGGACATGGCAAATGTCACTGTGACAATTTTCACAGTCATTACTCGTGGAGGTCATCATGAGCAAAGGAAATACGGTAAAGGTTTGGGATATTTCTATCCGTATCTTTCACTGGTCGCTGGTCATTTCTTTTTTTGTCGCCTACATTACTGCGGAAGAAGCGGACCTTTTGCATATCTATTCCGGCTATGCCGTTCTGACCCTCGTCTCATACCGGTTATTATGGGGGTTTGTTGGCACGAAATACGCCCGATTCCGCAGTTTTATCTTCTCGCCCGGGGAAGTGTTGCAGTACATAAAGAGCTTGGCGCAAGGCCACCCAAGATACTACATCGGTCACAATCCAGCAGGTGGCCTGATGGTTCTGGCATTGCTGACATGTCTGTTGATTGTAACAATCAGCGGACTAAAGCTCTATGCAGTAGAGGAGGGACTCGGGCCACTGGCTAGTGTAACCACCAACCTCTCCGTTGTCAGCAACGCTTATTCGGATGACGATGAACATGAAAAGAGCCATAGAAACGAGGACGGGGACCAGGAAGAGTTTTGGGAGGAGATACATGAGCTCTCAACAGACGTTACGCTGTTTCTGATTTTCTTGCATATTGCCGGCGTTTTCATGACAAGCAAGCTGCACCATGAAAATCTGCCCAAGGCAATGATAACCGGCAGAAAACAGGCCCCCTAATCCTAATCCCGGAAGCTACAGCATGTTGCTTGGCAGAACCCTGTTAGTTACTGCCGTGCAACTCCATCATGATCGAACCCTTGTAGTTAGTCGTCCTTGAAAAAGCATTGCCAGAAACATAAGAATTGACTAATACCTCATGGTCGAGGCAGTTTGTTTCTGTAGCCTGCCATGGCCAAAAAAATACTCTGTATCGGCATAAAAACAATCGACGTAGCTATTCAGCTCATCCCTGAAATTCGCCATTTCTGCGTTAAAAAATGATCATTTACCCGTGTAAACTCATATTTTTCGCCTTGAACTGACAAATTTCAGGGGCAATCTGAATAGTTACATACTCATTTTCAACTATGCTGAATGACAAACAATGGCCATGAGCCATTTCTGCCTTTCCTGCAGAACATCCGGGTGATCCAGAACGGATTCCTGAAATCATTTGTGGCATGGTCACCCGCTTCTCAGCCGTGTTGAAAAAAGAGGACAGGGAGCATAGATAGATTTCAGGCTCATCTGCGACGAGCAGTGCGCGGTGTCCTTGGTGGCCGGCGTTTGTTGGGGCGTGATTTGTTTTTGCTGCTGCGCTGTTGAAGCCCGACCAGATTTAGCAGGTCAGCGACCTGGTTATCGTCCAGTTCGTCCCAGCGGCCCTGTGGCAAACCGCGACGCAGGGTGGCAGGGCCGTAACGAACCCGGGTCAGGCGGCTGACGGTCAGTCCCCGTGATTCCCACAGCCGGCGTACTTCACGGTTTCGGCCTTCACGGAGGATGACGTGATACCAGTGGTTGGCGCCGCTGCCGCCAGCATCCCGCAGATGCTCGAACCGGGCGAGTCCGTCCTCCAGCTCCACTCCGTTGCGCAGCTGTTTCAATATCTCATCGTCAACGTCGCCCAGAATGCGTACCGCATACTCGCGCTCAATTTTGCTGGAGGGGTGCATCAGGCGGTTGGCCAGTTCGCCATCGTTGGTCAACAGCAGCAGTCCACTGGTGCTGATGTCCAGGCGGCCTATGGTGATCCAGCGGCCGTTACGCAGGCGGGGCAGGTGTTCGAACAGGCTTGGGCGGCCTTCCGGATCGTTGCGGGAGCAGATCTCTCCGGCAGGTTTATGATAAGCCAACACCCGGATCCGAGCCGGTGTGGTTTGCTCTGCGCCAAGAACGTGACCATCGACGCGCAGAATATTTTCCTCAGTAACCCGCTCTCCAAGATGTGCTGTTTTGCCATTGACAGTAACGCGACCGGCCTGGATCCACTGTTCCATCATGCGGCGTGATCCCAAGCCGGCGCGGGCCAGAACTTTCTGCAATTTTTCGCTCATTCAGGTGGTTCTTTTCGACTATCCGGCTCTGTCTGCCCGGGGTTCTCACCCGCAACGGTCTGTCCGGTTCCTTCCTCGGTGGTGGCGGGTACGGATTGTTCCAGCTCGGCACTGATCTCATCGAGATCGCGCAGCTCTGCGAGGGTGGGCAGATCGTTCAGGCTTTTCAGATTGAAATGGTCGAGAAAGTGGCGCGTGGTGGCGTAGAGACCGGGCTTGCCGGGTACGTCACGGTGTCCAACGATACGTATCCACTCCCGCTCCTGCAGGGTTTTCATGATGTTGCTGCTGACGGCCACGCCGCGGACATCCTCGATTTCACCGCGGGTTATCGGCTGACGGTAGGCGATAATGGCAAGTGTCTCCAGCAGGGCGCGGGAGTAGCGCTGTGGACGCTCGTCCCACAGGCGTCCTATCCAGGGAGCAAGCGTCTGCCGAACCTGGAGGCGGAATCCGCTGCTGGTCTCGTGCAGTTCGATACCGCGTCCACTGTACTCCTGATCCAGTAGTACCAGCGCTTCGCAGATCTGTTCACGTCCGGGTGGTACCGGTTCATCGGCGAACAGCGTCAGCAGGCGGTCGATGGTCAGGTTCTGACCCGATGCCAGCAGTGCGGCTTCGATAATGTTCTTGAGCTGCTCCCGGGGAAGGGAGAACTCTTCTATGGTGCGGGCGGCTTCAGTCATGGATGCACTCCCTGCTTTTGACGTAGAGGGGACCATAAGGCTCGGTCTGGATGAACTCCAGCAGGCTGTTTTTCAGCAGTTCCAGGATGGCCAGCAGGGTAACAACGACACCGGCACGACCCTCTTCACAAGGGAACAGGCTGGGGAACCCGGTAAAACTGTCGGCATTGATGGCGGCCAGCACCTGAGACATGCGCTCCCGGACTGATAGCTGTTCACGTTCGATGTAGTGATGGGTGTTCATGTCCGCGCGCTTGAGTACTTCGCGGAAGGCGCACAGTATCTCCTCCAGGCTGACCCCGGGTTCCGGCCGGGTGGTGCTGCGATCAGGGAGCTGAATGACCACTTCAAACAGGTCACGGCCGATGCGGGGCAGGGCATCGATATCCTCGGCGGCCTGCTTGTAGCGCTCATACTCCTGCAGGCGGCGTACCAGTTCGGCGCGGGGGTCATCCTCCTCCTCATTGTTGTCACTGGATCGGGGTAGCAACAATCGTGATTTGATCTCGGCCAGCATGGCGGCCATCAGCAGGTACTCACCGGCCAGCTCCAGACGTACCTCCTTCATCAGCTCGACATACTCCATGTACTGCCGGGTAATCTTGGCAATGGGGATATCCAGGATATCAAGATTCTGGCGCTTGATGAGATACAGCAGCAGATCCAGCGGCCCTTCGAAAGTGTCCAGAAACACTTCCAGTGCGTCTGGCGGAATATAGAGATCCTTGGGCAGGTTGGTAACCACCTCGCCCTTTACCAGCGCCAGGTGAGGGCGTTCCTGGCTGTTCTCCTGCTGTTCGGGGGCTATCATCTGTCCCATGATTAGCGGTAGGTCAGCCCCATGGCCAGACGAACCTCGTCCAGCGTCTTGCGCGCTACTTCCCTTGCTTTTTCGCAGCCTTCACGGACGATGGCATGAACGGCACCCGGATCGGACTCGTACTCGCTGGCCCGCTCCTGGATGGGTCTGAGTTCGGCAAGTACCGCCTCGATGATGGGTTTTTTGCAGTCGAGACAGCCTATACCCGCGTTACGGCACCCCTCCTGTACCCACTGCCGCATCTCATCACCGGAATAGACTTGGTGCAACTGCCAGACTGGACATTTTTCCGGATCACCGGGGTCGGTACGCCGCACCCGGGCCGGATCGGTGGGCATGGTGCGGAGTTTCTTCTCAACCACATCAGGCGGATCGTTGAGGGCGATGGTGTTGCCGTAGGATTTGGACATTTTCTGTCCGTCCAGACCGGGCATTTTAGCGGATTTGGTCAGCAGCGGCTGGGGTTCCGGCAGGATCACCTTTCCCTCGCCATCCAGATAGCCAAACAGCCGTTCGCGATCGGCGATGGAGATATTCTGTTGGTCTTCCAGCAGGGCGCGGGCGGTATCCAGTGCCTCATGATCGCCCCGCTCCTGATAGCGTCTGCGCAGCTCAAAATAGAGCCTGGCGTTTTTTTTTCCCATCTTCCTGGCCGCCGCAGCGGTCTTCTCCTCGAAGTTGGGTTCCCGTCCGTAGAGGTGGTTGAAGCGGCGGGCCACTTCGCGGGTCATCTCCACATGGGAGACCTGGTCTTCGCCCACCGGTACAACGCCGGCCTGATAGATCAGGATATCGGCGCTCTGCAGCAGAGGATAACCGAGAAAGCCGTAGGTGGCCAGATCCCGCTCGCGCAGCTTTTCCTGCTGATCCTTGTAGGTAGGAACCCGCTCCAGCCAGCCCAGCGGGGTGATCATGGAGAGCAGCAGATGCAGTTCGGCGTGTTCGGGGATCTGGGACTGGATGAACAGGGTGGCGGAACCGGGGTTGACGCCAACCGCCAGCCAGTCGATTACCATCTCCCATACATTGCGGGTAATGTCTCCCGGCTGCTCATAATGAGTGGTCAGGGCATGCCAGTCGGCGGCGAAGAAAAAACATTCATACTCATGTTGCAAGCGAACCCAGTTCTTCAGTACGCCGTGATAGTGACCAAGGTGCAGCCGTCCGGTGGAACGCATGCCGGACAATACCCGTCGTTGTTGTGCCGCAAAACCAGTCAAGGGTAACTCCTATATTCCAAACAGCGTGTGTAACAGGGTATAGAACCAGTCGATGATGGGCCCCAGAACACTCCATAATACACCGGTGGCCAGTAGCAGCAGGATAATGATGAAACCGTAAGGCTCCAGGCGCCCGACCTGCCATGCCAGCGGCCCCGGTAATACGGAGGTAAGTATCCGGCCTCCATCCAGGGGAGGGAGAGGAACCAGATTCAATACCATCAGTACCAGATTGAACAAAATCCCGAAGGTGCCCATCAATATCAGCGGCAGGCCGAGTGGTCCCGCGCCAAACAGGTAGCCAATCTTGGCGACCAGCGCCCAGAGAATCGCCATCAACAGATTGGAGAGCGGCCCGGCCACGGCAACCAGTGCCATGTCCCGTTTGGGATTGCGCAGGTTTTCCCAGGTTACCGGTACCGGTTTGGCCCAGCCGAATACGAACGGCGGCGTTCCTGCCATCTTGCTGAGTACGATAAGCATAATGGGCAGCAGCACGGTGCCAAATGGATCGATATGGCGTATCGGATTGAGCGTCAGCCGCCCCATCATCCTGGCAGTCGGATCACCCAGCTGGAGGGCGACCCAGCCGTGGGCAACCTCATGTACTGTAATAGCGAACAACAGCGGCAGCGCAGCTACCGCCAGAAGCTGGATCAACGTTAAATCTTGCATTGCGGGAGTATATACCTTTCGCAAACCAAAATCTTGCATTCATAGCGTGCGCCTTTGCACGCTTGGCTGCGTTAAAAAAATATTTGTTTTGTCAATATGAACAACGGTGCATTTTTGCCTTGTCGCAGTACAGGCCGATGCACTCTGAACAAGGATTGTCGGCAACTTCAGCAGTATTCAGAATCCAAAAGAGGCACTTCACTGTATTTATTAATTCATTAGTTTGTACAGAAAATTCGCCTCTGTGCAACTCTGCCCTGCTTATCGGTAAGCAGGAGGCGAAAGAAGTGATAGACGCGGCATCATCAAGTGTCATTTGATGTTGGCACCTCAGAGGGAGATTGCCAGACAAACCGAAATTTACCGCACCACAGTTCGCAAGTACCTGGCCAGCAGTTTGGCTGAAGCGCAGTACCCACGGAGCAATATCCCAAGCCAGCTTGATGAGCAACCAGGTAGTGGCGATGCCCGCAATGACAAACCCCGTCAGCGAAGCGACGGCATAATGGCGATATTGCCTGGTCAGTTTTTTCTGCGACTCGATGGGCAAAGGATATTGGCTTGCTGCAACTGCCTTTTATTCGTGAATTCAAATCAGCAACACCAGAAAACTTCGCAAAACGCAAACCAACTCTCGTGTCCTTAATGGCAACAACTGGTTCAGCGTAAAGGTGCAGCATGGGATACTAACTGCGCCAGACGCGCCTCGCTCACGCCATCAACCCGGATACGGGTTATCCCGGCATTGGGTACCTGAATGGAGAACATGCGTTCCTCCGGCATGCCCAGCACCTGACACAAAATCATGCGTATCACCCCGGCATGGGCCACGATAAGCAGATGGTGTTTGTCATGGCGATCCAGCAGTTCATCCCAGACGCCGGTAATGCGGGTGCGGAAGTCAGCAAGTTTTTCGGCACCCGGCGGGCGGTGGCAAACCGGATCACGGTAAAACTTCATCAGCGCTTCCGGATCGTGTTCAGTCACCTGTTCCGCCGTGCGTCCCTCCCACGCGCCAAAACGGATCTCCATCAATCGTGGATCCTCCTCCAGCGGCAGGGCGTGACATTGGGCCAGCTCTGCCGCAAACCCAGCGCAGCGTCTCAGGGGCGAGGTAACGATGACATCCCACGGGACAGGAACCGCCACCGCTTCCCGCATCTGCCGCCACCCCTTTTCACTGAGTGGGTCATCCTGCTGGCCGCGGTAGCGCCGCCCGCCTACCGGTTCACCGTGACGCATGAGGTCGATCAGCATCTCAATGCACCCAGCCAGCCAGAGTCATCAACGCCAGGGCCGTTACCCAGACCACGGTGGCACGATACACCAGAGAGAGAGCCTCCTGCACCCGGTTTCCGGTATTGTCCTGCAGCGCACCACGTCCGCAGGCCAGCAGAATCTGCGTATAGTGGTCCCGGATCATGGCGGTCTTGTTCTGCCAGCAGGTCAGCGCACCGACAAAGCTTCCGCTCAGTGCAAAGGAGAGCGCGCATAAGCGTGCCGGGATCCAGGCAAGGATGTCGTGCAGCTGCCAGGCAGCGGTGAGAAAATCACTGCCAGGCAGCTCACGCCTGGCCCAGCTCTCGGTCAGGGAGCTCATGCGGTACAGCAATGCACCCAATGGTCCCAGCAGCATGAACCAGAACAGCACCGCCAGCAACCGCTCGTTGGCCTGGATCAAAACCCCCTCCACCACTGCCTGCTCGATTCCGGTCTCGCTCTCCGCCACCTCTCCCTGACGGATCTCGGCGGCAAGCCGGTAACTGCCCTGTATGTCTCCCCGGTTTTTCATATCCTGCCAGGTTTCGATCTGCCGGTGCAGATTCAGCGGGCCGAAACTGTAGAACAGCACCACCACAGCAGCGGCCAGACCGAATAGCCAGAACAGGTCATCCAGCCACGAATAAATCCCGGTTGACAGCAGCAGCGGCGGAGCCAGCAGAAGCAGCAAACTCCCAATTCCGCGCAGGGGGAAACAGCGCTGGAACCAGTGGCAGTAACGGCGAAACCACGCCCAGCGGCGGCGCTCTTGCAGCGATTCCGCATAGCGGTCGAGGAGCAGACTGAACAGAACGGCTATCAGAATCATGTCACTCGCATTCTAACGCCCTGTAAAGACCACGCATCACCAACCCGGTATAGCTGATAATGCCGATCACCCGGCCGTTCTCGATCACCGGCGCATGGGAGAGGCCGAAATTGTCGAAGAAGCGCGCGCAGTAGCGGATATCCATATCGGCATCAATGGAAAGCACCGGCTTGGACATCACCTCATAGACATTGACCCGATCCGGCGAACGGTCTTTGGCCAGCACTTGCTTGGCAATATCGGAGAGCAGCACAATACCGTATTCGTCATCCTCATGCCGCTTGTCGATGATAATGCAGCGGATCTCCTTGGCGGCCATTTTCTCCAGCGCCGCAGTCACTGTCATCATGCCGTTGATCACCTCGAAGGTGGTCTTCATCGCATTCCGGACACGAATGATACGCTTTTTCTCCTTCATATCTCCTCCTCAATCACTTCGGTCAGTGACTCGATCTGGTGCGCCACACCGATGGCATCCTCCACATCGATCTGAAAAGCGATGCCGGTTCCGGGCTTGCTGTCAAACTCACCCTTGTTGCAAATCTCTTCCAGTATCTTGCGGCTCAAATGCTCTTCCACCAGAAACAACACCACATTGCGCTGGGTTTCCAGGGTGAGACCAAAAAATGTCTTGCTTTTCTCCAGCCCCTCACCCCGGGCCCGATTGATCACCGTCGCACCCGTCGCGCCAGCGTCACGTGCCGCGCTCATAATAGTATCTGTCTTGTCATCCTCAACCAGGGCGATAATCAGTTTGAAATGCATAATCAGCCTCCTATTTTGTGCGCTGGGCGCGCCAGTGACTCAGCTGCGCATACCCCATCACGGAAATAATGGGAAACAGGCTGGCAAAAGCAATCAGGCCGAATCCATCCAGCAAGGCGCTACGTCCCGGCACAGTCGAAGCCAGCCCCAGACCCAGCGCCGTCACCAGCGGCACGGTCACGGTAGATGTAGTCACCCCGCCGGAGTCATAGGCCAGTGCAATGATCATTTTTGGCGCATAGAATGTCTGGATTATCACCAGAATATAACCGCCAGTAATGTAATAGTACAAAGGGGTACCGGTGACAATGCGGTAGGTTCCCAACGCAATACCCACCGAGACGCCCAGCGCCACTGCAATCCGCAACCCCCAGATGCTGATCGCTCCACCGGATACCTCCTGCGCCTTGATGGCAATCGCCAGCAGCGAGGGTTCTGCCACGGTGGTGGAGAAACCGATGGCCGCTGCAAACAGATAGACCCACATATAATCCTGCCAATGCATCACACTGATAATCCGCTCCACGTCTCCGTAGATGAAAGCCGGATCGGTAAGCTGCCTCGCCATCATTTCTCCCAGCGGGAACAGTGCTTCCTCCAGCCCTACCAGAAAAAACGCCAGACCAATCAATACATAGACAAATCCGGTCAGCACCTTTTTCAGATGAGGAACGGGTTTGCGGATCACCAGCAGTTGAAAACCAAAGATAACCGCTACAATGGGCAGAACATCCCGTACCGCCAGCATCGTGGTATTCAGCAAATGATGCAACAGCTCCATCAGATAATCATCCCATAGACCATGACGAAAATCATCGGCGTCAGCGAAGCGAAGGCGATCAGACCAAACCCGTCCACCATCGGATTGCGCCCCTTGATACTGGAGGCCAGACCGACACCCAGCGCCGTTACCAGCGGCACAGTGATGGTGGAGGTAGTCACACCGCCGGAGTCATAGGCGATGCCGATGATCTCTTTGGGAGCGAACAGGGTCATAACCACCACTCCCAGATAACCACCGACAATCAGATACTGAATCGGCCAGCCACGCAGAATACGCAGAACACCAACCATGATGGCCACTCCCACCGACAGAGCGACAGTCAACCGCAATCCCAGCGCATAGGCCGCCCGCTCATCCGGACTGTCACCAATCACCGCGCCTTCGGCCGCCACCTTCGCCGCCTCGGCCGCCACCGCAATCAGTGCCGGTTCCGCTATGGTGGTGCCAAACCCCAGCGCAAAAGCGAACAGCAGCAGCCACATCACGCTGCCCTTGCGGGCAAAGGCGTAGGCCATGCTCTCGCCAATCGGAAACAGACCCATCTCCAACCCGCGCACGAACAGTGCCAGACCAACCACAACCAGCAGTGTCCCCGTCAACAGCCGCTCCAGATCAGGCAGTGATTGCTGCAATACTGCCAGCTGGAAAAAGGCGATTACCAGAATAATGGGAACCAGATCGCGGAAACTGTCCAGCAGACTCCGGCCGATTGCTCTCAGCCCCTGCATCGAGCACTCTTCAAGGCATCGAGATAGCGCGCCCAGTCGAACATCGGGCCGGGGTCGGTCTTGCGTCCGGGGGCGATATCGCTGTGGCCGGTAATACGCTCCGGTACGATGGCGGGATAGCTCTCCAGCAGACAACAGGTCAGTGCAATCAGGCGCTCGTACTGCACCTCTTCATAGGGCTGCTCATCACACCCCTCCAGCTCAATGCCGATGGAGAAATCGTTGCAACACTCGCGCCCCTGAAAACAGGATTGTCCCGCATGCCAGGCGCGCTGGTGGAAAGGAACATACTGCACCACCTCGCCATCGCGGCGGATCAGCAGGTGAGCGGAGACCCGTTGCCCGGCAATAGTCTGTAAATAGGGATGAGCTGCGGGATCAAGGGTATTGGTGAACAACGCGTCGATCCAGGGGCCGCCATATTGCGCTGGCGGCAGGCTGATATTGTGAATCACCAGCAGGCTGATGGGCTCATCGCCGCCGCGTTCGTCACAGTTGGGAGAACAGACCTGGCGCGTGCCCTCCAGCAGCCCGGTAATGGTATCTATTCTCATCCTGCTGTTCCGCCCCTGCCACTTCATGAATCCGGACTTCACCACGAAGGGCGCGAAGAGGGAGCCAAGTCTCTAATCATTCGTGCTCTTTGTGAGCTTCGTGGTGAATAGTTACTCCAATCCTACCATAGCCTTGGCTACAAAAATCTTTCATAATCACGACATGGAGTTCTTGACCAACCTGACCGGCGGCATTGCCGGATTTCTGTGGGGCAACGCACTGACCCTGATAGTACTGCTGGGCACCGGTCTCTATCTCACCCTGCGTATGGGTTTCGTACAACTGCGCGGTTTTCGTCATGGTCTCGAACTGGTGGGTGGCAAGTACAGCAGTCACAAGGATGTAGGCGAAGTATCCCATTTCCAGGCACTCTCCACCGCTCTGTCCGCCACCGTTGGCACCGGCAACATCGCTGGTGTTGCCACCGCCATTTCGCTGGGTGGTCCCGGTGCCCTGTTCTGGATGTGGATCACCGCTTTCTTCGGCATGGCCACCAAATTCACCGAAAGCACCCTTTCCATCCGCTACCGGGAGGTGGCCGAAGACGGCACCATCTCTGGCGGCCCCATGTACGCGCTGCTGCATGGTTTGAAAATGCCGCGCACCGCCGCCACCTTCGCACTGTTCGCCCTGATCGCCTCCTTCGGCATCGGCAACATGGTGCAAGCCAACTCGGTGGTGGACGGCCTGGCCTTCATCTGGCCGGAGATCAGGGAGCACGCATGGCTGCTGGGCATCCTCATGGGGATAATGGTGGGAATGGTGATTCTCGGCGGCGTTAAACGCATCGCCAAAGTAGCCGCTACTCTGGTTCCGTTCATGGCCACCATCTACATCGCTGGTGCCCTGCTAGTGCTTATCAACCACCTGGAGAGCATCCCCGCCGCCTTCGCCACCATCCTTAACCACGCGCTGAACCCCTGGGCAGCGGGGGGCGCCGCAGTGGGTGAGGCGATCCGCTGGGGGGTGGCGCGCGGTCTGTTCTCCAACGAAGCAGGGCTGGGTTCATCCGCCATGGCCCACGCCCCCGCCCGCACCAATGAGCCAGTGCGCGAGGGGCTGGTGGCCATGATGGAACCGTTCATCGATACCCTGGTGATCTGCACCCTCACCGGCCTGGTGATTGTGGTCACCGGCAGCCATCTCAGTCATCCGGAACAAGCTGTGGGGGCTGCCCTTACTGCTTACGCTTTCAGCACCACCCTGGGCGATAGCGGCGCAGTGGTGGTGGGGATCGGGCTTTCACTTTTCGCCTTCTCCACCACGATTGCCTGGTCCTACTACGGTGATCGTTCGGCAAAATTTCTGTTCGGTGAACAAGCGGTGATGCCTTACCGGGTGCTCTTCACCCTGCTGGTAGTGGTCGGTGCCGCGGTGCCGCTGCAACTGGTATGGAATGTTGCCGACATCACCAATCTGCTGATGGCGCTTCCCAATCTGCTGGCACTGATTCTGCTCGCCGGTGCGGTGAAAAAGATGCGTGATGACTATTTCTTCCGGCTTAACAAAAAGGACTGACCCATGCTCCCCTCTTATCTGACCAAAACCGAGATTCTTCGCCAAGTTCGTTATGCGCTGGAGGAGGATATTGGTGATGGCGATCTGACTGCTCAACTGATCGCTGCGGAAGAGTTCGCCCAGGCAGAGATTATCTGCCGGGAGCAGGCGGTACTGTGCGGAACGGCATGGGTGGATGAGGCATTCCGGCAGTTTGATGATACAGTGGAAATCACCTGGTACGCGGCAGACGGCGATCACCTCAACACCAACCAGCACCTTTGCACCATCAACGGCCGGGCCCGCAGCCTGCTCACCATAGAGCGCACCGCACTCAACTTTCTGCAGACCCTGTCCGGCACCGCCACCCTGACCAAGGCCTATGCCGATGCTGTCGTCAGCACGGAAGTAAAAATTCTCGATACCCGCAAGACCCTGCCCGGCCTGCGGCTGGCCCAGAAATATGCCGTGCTGTGTGGCGGTGGGCACAACCACCGCATTGGGCTGTTTGACGCCATCCTGATTAAGGAGAACCACATCATGGCCGCCGGATCAATCAGCGAGGCGGTTCATCATGCACGTACGCTTTCCCACAATAAAGCACTGGTAGAAGTTGAGGTGGAAACCCTGCAGGAACTCCACGAAGCGCTGGCGGCCGGGGCGGATCGCATCCTGCTGGACAATATGGACAACACAACTCTGTGCGAGGCAGTCGCCATCACCAACAACCGCACAGAACTGGAGGCCTCCGGCGGGATCACCCTGGAGACCATTTCCGCCGTTGCTGAAACCGGGGTGGACTATATCTCGGTGGGACAACTCACCAAAAATCTGCAGGCGGTGGATCTGTCGATGCGCTTTGCCGGCTGAATGTCATTAACCCGGCATCAAGCACTCAACACAAGAACAATGGAAAGCAAGGTGCCATGAGCCAGCATGGCAATGATGGTTATGCAGATAGCGGGTGCCAACACTGGCAGCAGACCCAGCCCGAACAAACAAGATAAAAAACAACCAAGCCAGTAACGCAATCAGTGGATAGCTCCAGGCGGCAGTTGGTTGAAATGGGACAACAAGCGTTTGAGTTGCCCTCTCGCTTCATGGGCAACAAGCAGGCCTCGACCCTGGAAACTGCGGTTGACCACTCTCATATCACGTTAACATATTGATATACAATCTGTTGGTTTTGACCTGCCGGTTTACCCGCGGGATAAATCACGCTACAACGCAAATAGCGCGCTTCACACCGTCCAGCTGCGGTTTTCCAGCTGAGAAGTTCACGCTGTTTGTACTACTCTCTCAATGCTACCCTGCCCCAGCAGGTGCAGGATGCCATCCAGTCCACTGAAGTTGAGCGCGGTATCGGCCTGCTGCTGCACCGTTGGTTTGGCATGATAGGCAACACTCAGTCCGGCCTGCGACATCATTTTCAGATCATTAGCGCCATCACCCACCGCAACAGCCTGTTCGGGAGCAATACCAAACTCTTCGCACAGCTGCAGCAGAAAATCCCGTTTCGCATCCGCCCCCACGATGCTGCCAACAACCTTTCCGGTCAGCCGGCCGCTCTCCACCGCCAGCACATTGGCGAGGGTGAAATCGAGAGCCAGGCGCTGCTTGAGCCGCTCGGTAAAGAAGGTAAATCCACCGGAGACCAGAGCGGTACGAATCCCGCGCGGTTTCAATCCTGCCAGCAACTGCTCCGCGCCGGGATTGAGTTGCAGCCTTTCAGCATAGACCCGTTGCAGCACCTGTTGGTCCAGCCCGCGCAGCAGATGTACACGCTGCAACAGTGATTCGGCAAAATCAAGTTCGCCACGCATCGCGGCCTCGGTAACCGCTGCCACCTCTGGTTTCAGATTGGCAAAATCAGCAATCTCGTCCACGCACTCGATATTGATCAGGGTGGAATCCATGTCACTTATCAGCAAGCATACTTCATCGGGAGCGAAATCTGCCGGAATGGAGTTGATGTCAAAATCCAGCTGCTGACGCAGCAAGGAAAGAGTTTCGACAGAAACCGGTTGTTTGTGGTGCAGACGGCAGTAATCTCCACAAGATTCAAGCTCGCCAGGAATACTGGCAGTTACCCGATCAATGGCAGTATCCGATAGCGAAGCACTGTGCAGGACGGTAACAGGCATAAATTGTTCAGTATCCGTGGTCTAAAACACGCTATTATATTCTCGGCAACAATATATATCGAAAAGGGCATCAGTGCTCCATCACCTCCTGCACCAGCACCCAAGGGGCCACCACTACCGCCCACAATAACCGATTTTCCTGCTCCCAGTAGCGGGCGTCTTCGGCCGATGCACGAACAGTGGTTCCGGCATTCATCCCGGCAGCTATTGTCTCTGCGTCATCCTGAGCCATGGCAGCTGCCACATCCACAAGATCATTTCCCACCACCACCTTGATAACCAAGCCGCTGGCAAAATAGCGCTGCAGCTCTGCCCACGGCAGTTTTGCTGTTTCACTATTCAGTTTTTTACGCAGCTCCCGGCTGTCGAGCTTCTCAGTCATTTTCCTTCATGGCTCCCGCAACAAAAATCCGGAATATGATACCAGACAGGGCAAAAAAAAACGCCGCATAAGCGGCGTTAAACAAGGGGAAATCGGTCGTTCGACGAATTAATCACAGCGCCGATAGATGGCGTCACCCAGCGCTTCGAAACGGTCGCTGTAGGCCTCCACCCGATCTGACTTCCCTGCAAACAGATAACCTCCGGGGCACAAGCTGTCCGCCAGTCGATCAATCAGATAGGCCCGCTTCGGTATCTCGAGGTAGGTTAAGGTGTCGCGGCAGAAAACAGCATCCTGCGGCTCAGGAGTTGCCCAATCTGACAATAGATCAAGACGTCTGAATGCAACTGCCTGCTGCAGTGATGGAGAGATCTGCACGTATTCTTCAGTACCTATTCGCAGCGAGCGAAACCAGCGAAGCAGATGGCGGGCTGGCAGGTGGCGCACCTGCACCAGCGGGTAGACTCCCTTCATCGCATGGGAAAGCATATCGGAATCATAATCTGTCGCCATCACCGCAACATCCCACTCAGACCTGCCGGCAACAGTCTCAAGAGCCACCATCGCCAGGGAGTACGCCTCTTCGCCAGTCGAACAGCCAACCGACCAGAAACGCAGTTCCTGCTCAGGCTTTCTTGCCAGCTCAGGCAACAACGTGTTGGTAATAAAACGGAAGTGCTGCTTGTCGTGGCAAAAAGTAGTATAGCTCAGGGTTGCGGCATTAATCAGCCGGAGCAACTCGGTGCTGTCCTGTTCCAGATATGCCTTGTATACATCAAAACTGCCGAAATGAAGCTGGTACATGCGCAGCGAAATATAGTCCAGCAGCGACCGGCGACTTGACTCGGCAAGCACAATCCCCGAACTGTCCAGCACTACTTGCTGCAGCACCTCAAACTCATCATCAGCCAGTGTATTCTGGCGCATTCCATCGTAACTGAACATTTTTTGCCCCTGTTTCAAGAGTCAAATTTGCAATCTACAGCTATTGTCGGATGCATGAGGCAAAACTTGAGAAAAGATTTTGCGTTTTTTGCTGCGCAGAGCCACCAAGGGTGCTAACAATCACCGTAACTATTCAGATCACCCCTGAAATCTGCCATTTCTGCGTTAAAAAATGATCATTTACCCGTGCAAACTCACATTTTTCGCCTTGAACTGACGAATTTCAGGGGCAATTTGAATAGTTAACCTGAACTCGGGTTAAGGCCTAACATGACAAAATTAAAGAAAGAGAAACTGTGGATACCGTCATCCCGGTATGCTCCTGGCCGGAATCTATAGTTCAAGCTACTGGATTCCGGCTAAAATCATGCCGGAA
>JAJRUX010000136.1 GCA_024277575.1 Gammaproteobacteria bacterium
GTATCCTCATCGGTAGTCACGCTGTCGTCCACAGCAACTGGTGGCGTATTTGCCCTGACAACAGTGACTTCGCTATCAGTATTGTCACTGCTATTCGCATCAGTCTCATTTGCACTGACGAATGCGGTATTGGTCAGACTGCCAGCACTGTCTGCTCGTGCTGTAATCGCAACGCTACCCGTACCCCCATTTTTTCCAATGGTTCCAAGATTACAACTCACCGTCTGACCGGACAGACTGCAACCGCTATCATCTGAAACATAGCTGAGCCCGGCAGGAAGCGTGTCGGTCACGGTCACGCCGGTTGCATCACTCTCGCTGTTATTGGTTACCAATAAGCTGTAGGTTACAGTTTCACCAACCAATACGGGATCGGTGTCATCCTGTTTTACCAGCGCCAGGTCAACAGGAGCCTCCAATTCGAACAGATAAGCTGCACCGGCGTTCTTATCACTGCGCCCGGTTCCTGCATCTGCACCAAAGGCTCCTACCAGTACTGTAGTAGCACTGTCATCAATTGCCACCGACAGGCCAAACTTGCTACCGGCCTTGCTATCCGGATGAAGGATCTCTCCCTGCTCAGTCCAACTGCCGCCGGAACGTGTGAAAATATAAATTGAATCAGACGCATCATCAGAAAAATGAGAAGCGCCAATCACTGCTGTGTTACCGGCCAGATCTACTGCATAACCAAAGTTGTCTGCTGCCATACCATCAGCAGGCGAAATTTTGGCTTGCAATCCCCAGCTGTTGCCACTACGGACAAACAGATAGGCTGCACCGGATTTTGAGCCGTTGTCATCATTACCATTCGCACCAACCAGAATAGTGTTACCATCAATGGCCACACTCCCACCGAAAAAATCCTTTGCAGCACCATTATCAGCTACCAGCATGGCATCATGGTTCTTGTTACTCCAGCCGCCTGCCGGTTCGTGATACACGTAAACAGCTCCTTGCGAATTATCTTTTCCAAAGGCTCCAACTGCAATAGTGCTACCATCGTAATCCAGTATCGTACCAAATGAGTCGCTACCATTAAGACCGGCAACACTCAGCGTGGCCTTCTGACTCCAACTCGAGCCAGTTCTTTCATACACAAATGCCTCACCGGCAACAAGTGAATCATCTTTCCCCGGCGATCCAACCACCAGAGTATCTCCTACCAGGGAGACTGCGCCACCAAAGCCACGATTTGCACTACCGCTGGTTGCCATAATTTTTACGGTCTCACTCATTGTCATCCAGCCACTCGCAGGCTTGTCATAGATGTAAACCGCTCCGGCATCTGCACCTCCGGCGTTATCATCCAAAGCCGCTCCCAGCGCGATAGTATCGCCACTGATAGTCACCGATATGCCCAGGAAGTCACCTTCTTCACCATCAGATGCTGTCAGCTTGGCGACCTGCTGCCAACCAGCGCCTGTGCGCTCATAAACATAAGCGGCCCCAATATTGTCATAGTCAGCAAATGCGGAGACAACAGCGGTATTGCCATCAACAGCAACACCCCAGCCGAAGCCTGAATCCTTAAAGGCATCATCTGCAACAAGTTTTATCTGGGAAGAGACGGGAATAGCGCTAACGGCCAAACCCGAACAAAAAACAAAGAAAAATAACAATAAAAAAACGGAATATGAATACCGAAAATATTTCATGAAACGGCTCTCCTGTAAAAAAGATTCCTGTCTGAATTTCAATCCCTTAAATAACCAATAATGAATTTAGTTATATTGTGTTTTTATATATATTATTGTTTCAAGGTGCTGTTACACCCCTTAATAAAAAGTAGTACACAACATCCTGCGCGTCCAGATTAAAACATCGATCTTGATAAATAAAATGGGAATAACATGATCATTCATAATGACCATATCACTTGAACAAATAATCCTTGACCAACCGAACATATTGATAAAAAAACAACCCCGAGCAACCCGCTATTTACATAACAGACAAGCCAGATTATTTATTTTTTCACAAACAAACAACAACCAGAGTACGCTTTCCGAGAAAAAAACAAAAGCAATATCAGCAGCCAAATATTTAATGATCCTCCGCCACCGCCTTTCCCTGAATCATTTTTATTTTTTACAGTGGTATCTTCGCTATCTGTATTGTCAGCACTATCCGCATCAATTTCATTTGCGCTCACCACTGCTGTATTGGTTACGCTACCGGCACTATCTGCTCGGACGGTAATCAGCACACTTCCCGTACCACCATTTTTAGCAATAGTTCCAAGATTACAGCTAACTACCTGACCAGACTGGCTACAACCACTATCATCTGAAACATAGGCGAGCCCGGCTGGAAGTGTATCTGTTACCGTCACACCGGTTGCATCAGTATCACCGCTGTTATTGGTTACCAGCAAACTGTAGGTCAGATTCTCACCAACCAGAACCGGATCTGTATTATCCTTTTTAATCAATGCTAAATTAACAGGGGCTGCCAACTCAAACAGATAGGCGGCGCCAGCATCTTTTTCAGCCCGGGAACTCCCTGCATCAGCACCGAAGGCACCTGCCAGAACGATGGTTCCGCTATCATCAATCGCAACCGAAAAACCGAATTTGCTTGCTTCCTTGTTATCGGGATCAGCTATTTTCCCCAGTGCCACCCAACCTTCGGCAGAACGCTTGAAAATATAGATCGAATCAGAAGGGTCCTGATCAGAAATACTGGAGGCACCAACTACTATGGTATCTCCGGCCAAATCCACAACATAACCAAAATTACCAACCGGCCGAGCATCAGAAGCAAAGAGCTTGTGCTGTTGATTCCACTTCCCTGTCAGACGTTCAAACACATACACCGCACCAGCCTTTGACCCCTTGTCATCATCACCGTTGGCACCCACCAGAATGGTGTTACCATCAACCGCCACACTACCACCAAAAAAGTCCTTCGCCGCCCCGTCGCTAGCACCTAATACGGCATCATGGCTTTTATCACTCCAGCCATTTTCAGGTTTGTGATAAACATACACCACCCCTTTAGAGCCATCTTTACCAAAAGCTCCGACTGCGAGCGTACTTCCATCAAACGCCAAAGCTGTACCGTATGAGTCATAGCCGTTAAGGTCGGCAACACTCAATTTTGCCTTCTGGCTCCAACTGGAACCCGCCCCTTCGTAAATAAATACTTCACCAGGAACCAGCGCAACATCCTTTCCTGGAGAACCAACCACTAAAGTACCATCCTTCAGGGAAACTGCACTGCCAAAGCCTCTATCTGCCCCACCGGAGGATGCCATGAGCTTTTTGGTTTCAGTCATTGCTGCCGGCCACCCACTTACCGGCATGACATAAATATAGACCGCACCTGCATCTGTACCGCCGGCATTATCATCCGTCGCAGATCCCAGCACAATAGTATTGGTATCACCGCTGATGGCAACTGAAATGCCGAGATAATCACCTTCCTCCCCGTCAGAAGCTGTTAGTTTGGCAACCTGCTGCCAACCTGTATCCGTGCGTTCATAAACGTAAGCAGCCCCCCTGTTGTCATAATCAACAAAGGCAGAAACAACAGCGGTATTACCATCGACGGCAACATTCCAGCCGTAACCTGAACCTTTAAAAGCATCATCTGCAACAAGCTTTTCCTGAGACAAAACCGGAACAGCAGCAATAGCCACCGTAGAGGAAACAAGAAAAGAAAAAATCAATAAAATAATGGAATAAAAACCTTGGTGGTTTCTCATTAAGCGGCTCTCCTGTATAAAAAAACAATCCTTATCAACACACTCCATTATTACGGCTAGTTAGTTATATTCTATTTTTAGCCGTATCTCATTGTTTTATATTAACTCCAACATCCTGAAATAAAGATAGTCTACGAAGATACAAACATCCAGCCATGAAGTATGTAATTTGTAAAATAACTAACAAAAATCCAAATCCCTTAGCGTGACTATTCTGAAAACACAGATCCCGCATTTTACTGTCACACCACCACTTGCGACTAACAAGGCTGTGGAAAAAGTCTCTGGGAAGTACGAGTCAAAGCGAAAGTCAGCAAAAGAGCGCCGTTTTCTGGTCGTAGGTGGGCATTTTGAGCCGGGCGTTAACACCATATCGTGCCACACAAGACTTTTTCAACAACCGCCAAAGCCAAAGATCGTGGTGTCTTTTGATTTGTGCCAGTAACAATTCAAATTACCCTTGTTTTATTACACACGAATCACCAAATAAGCTATTGTTGATAGACGACAACTCCAGTTTGAGTTCACTCTGTTTTATTGAATCCTTCTTAAGGGAAGAGATGTGATTGAATCGGCGGTTGAGGCAGGACGTAATGAACGAAACTACCAGTCTGGACCCGGTACAGCAGATCGCCAAACTTGTCAGCATCCACGGGACAGATAAATCGGCGCTTTTGCCGATTCTGCGTAATATTCAGGCCATCTTTCATCATGTCCCACGCACAGCAATGCAGCAGGTCGCTGCCTCTCTCTCCCTTCCCTTGGCTCATGTGGAGGGAGTAACCAACTTCTATCACTTCCTCAGCACCCTGCCCCGCGGCCAGTATGACATCTTCCTGAGCGATTGCATCATCGATCATTTCCACGGCCGGCAGGATGCCGTCCGGCTACTCTGCGAGAAACTGGGAACACCACTGGGCAGCACCCGCAATGATGGACTTGTGAGTATCAACGATACCTCCTGCACTGGCCTGTGTGACCAAGGTCCAGCGGCGCTAATCAACGGCCTCGCCGTTCCCCGCCTGGACGAACAGCGAATCGACCAGATCGTATCTCTGATCGAGAAGCGCACCCTCTTGCAACAGTGGCCTGATGAGATATTCCACATTGCAGACACTGTTCGCCAACGGGGACTACTGCTGGAAAACGGCCTGTCGCCCGGCTGTGCGCTACGGAAAGCCGTATCCATAAACCGGGAAACACTGCTTGAGCGCCTGCAGCACTCAGGCCTGCGTGGACGGGGAGGCGCCGGGTTCGAAACCGCATTAAAATGGAAACTGTGCCGCGAAACCCCAGGCAATCACTATGTTGTCTGTAACGCCGATGAGGGTGAACCGGGCACCTTCAAGGATCGGGAGTTGCTCCGTCAATATGCCCACACCCTGTTCGAAGGAATGACCTTGGGTGCCTGGATAGTTGGTGCGACACAGGGTTATCTTTATCTCCGGGGGGAATATCTGTTTCTGCTGGAACAGCTGGAACAGACCCTTGCAGAGCGGCGCAGGATGGGTCTGTTGGGGGAACAGATTTGCGGCATGGTGGATTTCAGCTTTGATATCGCCATCCGTATCGGTGCTGGAGCATATATCTGTGGCGAGGAGTCCGCACTGCTCGAATCACTGGAGGGAAACCGCGCCCGGCCACGCAACCGGCCGCCTTATCCGGTTACCCACGGCCTTCATGGTCAGCCCACTATAGTCAACAACGTGGAAACATTCATCACCGCCGCACACATCGCTTTTCATGGCAGCGACTGGTTTACCGCCTTCGGCACGGAAAAATCCCGGGGCAGCAAGCTGCTCAGCATCAGTGGTGACTGCGCCCGGCCGGGAGTCTATGAGTTTGTTTTTGGGACCCCTCTTGCAGAGATTCTTGA
>JAJRUX010000137.1 GCA_024277575.1 Gammaproteobacteria bacterium
AGGGCCTCTCTCACCTTAATCTCATACTCGGCCATCGTGGCTTCTCCTCTCAAAGGTTGATGATTGCAACACCAATCCTGCGAAAGGTGGCCACGATGGCCAATCCGAATTTACAGCACTATAGGGGCATTACCCCAGCGCAAGAATCGAAGCCGCAATACAGGTATTCTCCTGATCAGTAAGCGTGTCAGGGAAATCGGGAATACCGGGTTTTTCAAATTCAAGATCAAGTAACCATTTCTTCCAGACAAAAAACTGCATTTCCAAGTAGTTTGGGTATAACCTGTTATTCGCTCATAAGACCAGAACAGAATTTATAAAGTCGACATTCCCGATTTGGGATAGGGAAATGAATGCAACGGCAGACGATTGCCGCCTTGACAAGATAAAGAGTGTTCCAGCATTGGCGGCAATCTACTTATAACTCTTATAAACAAAAAACGTAACTGCTCAGCTCACCCCTGAAATCCGCCATTTCCGCGTTAAAAAATGGTCATTTACCCATGTAAACTCCCGTTTTTCGCCTTGAACTGACGAATTTCAGGGGAAATCTGAGCAGTTACCGGTAAATATTGGCACGAAGTCTGCATGTTTGTCCGCAATAGATAAAAAAACCGAGGGATTAACAGTGGACAGAATGTTATATGTGGGTATGAGTGGTGCCAGACAGCGTATGTTGGCACTACATTCTATAAATAATAATCTTGCCAATGTGACCACTACGGGATTTCGTGAAGATTTGAACCAGTTTCGCAGTATGCCGGTGTATGGTCCCGGGCATCCTACCCGTGTCTATGCTATGGATGAGCGACCGGGAATCAATTTTTCCCAGGGACCGCTACAACACACCGGACGGGATCTGGATCTGGCCATCGACGGCCAGGGGTGGTTTGCAGTGCAGGCAGCGGATGGCAGTGAAGCCTATACACGAAGTGGGGATTTAAATACCGGACCGGGTGGTTTGCTGATGACCGGAGCAGGACATCTGCTGATGGGAGACAATGGTCCCATAGCCCTCCCTCCAGCCGAGAGCATCACCATTGGGCGAGATGGCACTATCTCTATTCGGCCCATGGGGCAGACGGCTCAGACTCTGGTTGAAGCCGGTCGTATAAAACTGGTCAATCCGCCCCGGGAGGATCTCGAAAAGGGTGACGATGGACTTATGCGTATCAAGGAAGGCGCCTACGCGACCCCGGATATCAATGTGCGCCTGCACCAGGGGGCATTGGAGGGCAGTAATGTCAACGCCGTGCAGACGATGGTGGAGATGATCAACCTGCAACGCCAATACGAGATGCAGGTAAAGGTAATGAAAACCGCAAATGATAATGCAGAGGCTGCCGAGTCACTGCTGCGGATCAGTTAGGGGAAAAGAAGATGAATCCAGCACTATGGGTTGCAAAAAGCGGGCTTGATGCGCAGCAGACGCGTCTCAATGTGGTTTCCAACAACCTGGCGAACGTCAGTACCACCGGGTTCAAGAGATCCCGAGCGATATTCGAGGATCTGCTCTATCAAAATGTGCGTCAGGTTGGTGCACAGACCAGCCAGGACACCATGCTGCCATCCGGGCTGTCACTGGGTACCGGGGTGCGTACCGTAGCAACCGAGAAACTCCACACCCAGGGTAATATCGTCCAGACCGAAAATGCGCTGGATGTGGCGATCCAGGGGCGGGGATTTTTTCAGATTAAGCGCCCTGATGGACAAATTTCATACAGCCGGGATGGTTCTTTTCATCTGGATTCCCAGGGGCAGTTGGTAACCTCCAATGGCTATTTGTTGCAGCCAGGCATTGCCATCCCGGAGAATGCTCTCAGCGTAACCATTGGCGTTGACGGAGTAGTATCGGTTCTGATGCCTGGAAATGCCCAGCCAAACCAGGTGGGAGCGCTTCAGCTCACTGATTTTATCAACCCGGCGGGACTGGAGCCGGTAGGTGAAAATCTGTTTCTGGAGACTGCCGCCAGCGGTGCGCCACAAGCAGGAACACCAGGACAACAGGGATTGGGCACCGTGCTGCAAGGCAGCGTAGAGAGCTCCAATGTCAACGCGGTGGAGGAGCTGGTGAATCTGATTGAGACCCAGCGAGCCTACGAGATGAACTCCAAGGCAATTTCCACAACGGATCAGATGCTGCAATATGTTACTCAAAACCTCTAGGTTGATATGAAATACATGACTTGTCTGATATTGGCTCCACTGGTGTTGCTGACGGGGTGCGGTACAACGCCGGACCTGGCAATGCGTGATCCGGCTTATGCGCCAGCACGACCGCTACCCGTACCGGTGCAACGAAACAGTGGCAGTATCTTCCAGTCCGGAGCCGGTTTGTCCCTGTTTCGGGACAGCCGTGCGCGACGGGTCGGGGATATTTTAACCGTCAAACTTGCAGAAAAAACCCGTGCCAGCAAGAGCGCCAAGACCAACACCTCCAGAAATAACGAGATAAAAATAGACAACCCCACCCTGTTTGGGGCCCAGGTGCAGTTTAATGTCCCCCGAATGTTGCCGTTGTCCAGTTACAAAGACAATAATTTAGCGGCAGCTTTTGGTTCGGATGAAAAATTTGGTGGTGCTGGAGATAGTAGTCAAAGCAACAGTTTGACCGGCAATATCACCGTCAGCGTAGTCGAGGTGCTGTCCAACGGTTATCTGGTGGTGCGTGGTGAAAAAATCGTATCACTGAATCAAGGGAGTGAGTATATCCGTGTTGCGGGAATAGTCCGCCCGCAGGATATCAGTCCTGATAATACGGTGTTGTCAAACAAACTGGCCGATGCTCACATCAGCTACGGTGGAAACGGCGTTGTTGCAGAAGCGAATCGACAAGGGTGGTTAAGCCGAACGCTAGGTGCCATCTGGCCGTTTTGAGTCCGGGAGCAGGTTCTATACTTCCCCTGGTTCCAGCATTTCATAGCCAACAACCAATAGGGCTGCCGCCTGACGTAAAAAAATACGTAACTATTCAGTTCACCCCTGAAATCCGCCATTTCTGCGTTAAAAAATGATTATTTACCCGTGTGAACTTACATTTTTCGCCTTGAACTGACGAATTTCAGGGGCAATCTGAATAGTTACATACTCATTTTCAACTATGCTGAATAGTTACAAAAATACCTGACAGCCACCCGTTTGAGCAAATGGATGGCTGCCAACCCGGTGAGTTGTCAAAGCCGATTAGGCCTTAACCAGCTCCTTGGCCGCTTTTTTACGCCTCAGACTAGCCAGGCCGATGAGGGCTGAACCAAACAACAAAGCAGCCGGTGGTAAAGGAACAGGCGCAATTTCGGCGGCATAACCGGCTCCAATCACGCCGTCTGATACACCACTAACCAGAATGGAGTATTGACCATCTACCGCATGGCCGCTGAAAGACCAGTTTTCGTCAACTTCGCTGAAAACGATTCCTGAACCTCCAGGTCCAGTAACGCTCATATCGGTAATATTCAGATAACCACTTATTGGTGTGTCCGAATCTTCAAACGTAATGATAAGATCATTCTCTCCGTTTACATCAAGAGTCCAAGTATGAGTAAAATCACCAGGATTTATAACCCCTACGAACTCGGGGACATCCCCTACACCCATATTGTGAACTCCGAATGACAACGTAGTTGCTGCCTGTGCTCCCGCGCTGGCTAATGCCAACAGTGATATTGCCGCCACATGATGTATTTTCATCTTGATTCTCCTAAATCACTTAATAAGATAACAGTTATGGGGAAATCGGGTTCTTGTATGGCGGTTTCCCAACCGATCAAATGTATTTGATACTTACATCACCCCCCCGCTGACTATTATGCAAAAGGCAAACCAGCAACGCAAGTATATTGATATTAAAGGATATTCTTATATGTCTCGCCAGCAAACAACTGCGTTGTGTAAAATTATTCGACATTCCAGGCAGCTCAAAGATGCTGGATTTGCCCGCCAGTTTATGCACCGGGGGTGTCTTTCTCTTGATGTAACCCCATCGACCACCTGGGATGGCGGAAATGCCGGTTTTACAGGAGCAACACACCAGTCTCCCTCCGGGAAAAGGTCAGGATGAGCCTCTCGACTTATTATAGTCGAGGGGTTCAGTTGCGCTTGCTACGCTGCAGGCGTGACAGCAGACGGCGCGCCATCTCACCAAACATCTCGGTCTGGGTCGGGTGCGGATGAATGGCCCGGGCCACCTGCTCCAGGGTCATTTTTCCAGACACCATCATCACCCCTTCACCGATCAGCGTGTCGGCATGGTCGGCCAGAAAATGCACACCGACGATACGGTGGTTTGCCTTGTCTGCCACGATTTTGATCATGCCGTGGGTTTCATTGGTTATCATCGCCCTGGCGTCGATGCTCATGGGCATCTTAACCTCGACGGCATCGATCCCCTTCGTCTTGGCCTGCTCCAGTGACAGACCGACGAAGGCGGCCTCGGGACGAGTGAAGATTACACCGCAGTCCAGATCCTGATCGTATTTTATATCCTCGCCGAGCAGGGTTGCAGCAGCCACGCGGCCTTGTTGTCCGGCGGTATGGGCAAGCATCAGGCCGCCAATAACATCGCCCGCTGCGAAGATGTGCGCCACACTGGTGCGGCAGCGGGAGTTGGCCTTGATGACCCCGTTATCCACCGCCACACCTGCGGCCTCGAGCTGCAGCGGCTCCAGTGCCGGGCGCTTGCCGGTGGCCATCAGTACCCGGTCACAGCGGTGCTCATGCCGCTTGCCTTCAGCATCCTCGTAGCTCACAATCATTTTTCCCGGCTTGCCCTTGATCTCCACCACCTTCACTGCGGTACGGATGGCGAGATTGGGATCGTCATCGAGAACTGCTGTCAGATGCGTTGCAATCTCCAGCTCAACTTCGGCCAGGATGCGCTCCTGTCCTTCCAGCAGGGTGACCTTGGTACCGAAATCCTGGAAGATCTGCGCCATCTCCATGCCGATGGCGCCGCCGCCGATAACCACCATCGCCCCAGGTATGCTATCCAGTCCCCAGACGGTATCGGAGGTAAGAACGCCACCGCTCTCCAGCCCCTCTGCCGCGCCGGGAATCGGTGGGATGAAGGGGGGAGCGCCAGTGGCGATGACAGCAGCGCCAAAGGTGATGGTCTCACCCTTTGAACCCTCTCCTGCCTTGGTACGCTCATGGGGGTTGGTTGAGTTGCCTGACTTGTCCACGAACAGGGTGTGTTCGTTCTCGAAATGAGCAAAACCCTGGATGACTTTGATTTTGACGCCGGTATCGGTCTTCAGCGCCATCTCGCCACGGGTCTCCAGTACATGACGGCGAGTCTGTTCCAGCTTGTCCCAGTTGAGGGTGGCGCCAGTGGTACCTTCCACGCCCAGATGCTCGTCGTGGGCGCGATCACGGATCCGATCAGCCGCCGCACGCCACGCCTTGGAGGGGATGCAGCCACGCCACAGACATTCGCCGCCGGGGAATGGGGCATCGTTAATCATGGCGACTTTGAGGCCGTGCGCGGCCAGATCGCGGGCACAATCCTCGCCACCCGGACCGCCACCGATAACCACCACATCGTAATCCCAGTTCCCCTCCGGGATGGCCGGACCGATGGGACCCAGCCACTCCTCAGGACTCTCGATCTTCTGTTTCAGGGTATTGAGGAACAGGGCCGCCTCGGCTCCGTTGACCACCCGGTGGTCAGCGGTAATGGTGAGCGGCATACCTTCCGGGCCTGCGGTAGCGATGGCGAGAATGGCGGCAGTTCCCGGCGTAGGAATCGCATCGAAATAGCTCACCCCCAGCATACCCATGTTGGATACCACGAAGGTGGGATTGGCATACTCTTCTGGTGCCAGGCGCCGCTTGCGGGCACGGCTCAGCAGATCCCCCCAGGCCTCGTTGAGCTGTTCTGCACGGTTCGATTCACAGTGGCGCAACACCGGAACCACTAGTCCGCCCCCATCGGCGGAAACTGCCATGCCGATATCCACGTTGCTGCGTTCTACCAGCTTGTCGACCGGCTGATAGCACCAGTTCATGGCGGGGTGTCTCTGGATGGCCTCGGCGCATGCCTTGGCAATCGCTACTGTGACTGATACCCCTTTTTTCTTGGCTGCCCGGATCAACGCACCGGGTACGGCATTGACCGTTACGTGAAAGGTAGGCATGGCAAGCGATGCAGTCATGGAGGCTGAGATTGCCTTCTCCATCGCGTTCATCGGACGGCCATGTCCCGGCACCTGGATCTGCGGCAGGTGGTGGGCGGGAGCCTGTGCCGCTACCTCGGCAATATGCTCAAAAGATTGCGCCTGCTGGACATCGGCGGCAGTGATTACTCCATCAGGTCCGGAGCCTTTCAAGGTATTCAGATTGACACTCATCGAGGTAGCCAGCTTGCGTGCATAGGGACTGGCCTGCTTGCTATCGGGCCGGGGCGCTGGAGTATCGCTGTCCCCTGCCGGGGAGACCGCCCTGCTTTCCGCCGCCGGCGCTAGAGGGGTGGCCTGCCCGGCACCAACCGGCTCCTCTGCCGGGGCAGCGGAGGTCACGCGGCCTTCATGAACCACCTGTCCCGGTTGCTCGACCAGATAGGCCATCGGTTCGCCAACGGAGACCATGCTCTCCACCTCGGCGTGGGGACCGGAGAGATACCCTTCATGAAACACCTCCACATCCATGATCGCCTTGTCGGTCTCTACCGTAGCAACCACATCTCCACGCTCGATTTTGTCACCCAGCTCCTTTTCCCAGCTTACCACCACACCTTCGGTCATGGTGTCGGAAAGCTGCGGCATCTTTATGATATAGCTGGTTCCTTCCGGCTGCACAGCCGGTTGTGAAGACTCGCTGAAAGTGGCAGGAGCCGGGGTGGGCCCAGCCGTGACTGCCACGCTCTGCACTGCGGGAGCAGCGGCTTCCGTCGCATCGGCTGCCTGCACCTGTTCCTTGTTGGCCACCAGCCAGGCGATAGGCTCGCCTACCGGTACAGTGCTGTCCACCGGCGCCAACGGTCCCGAGAGATACCCCTCGCGGAATACCTCCACATCCATGATCGCCTTGTCGGTCTCCACCGTGGCGACGATATCGCCCCGTTCAACCTTGTCGCCAATCTGTTTTTCCCAGCTGACAATGACCCCTTCGGTCATGGTGTCGGAAAGCTGGGGCATTTTTATTTCGTAGGGTTCAGCCATGACGTTGTTCCATTCCCGCACAATGGCGGATTATTGATTGTGGACCCTCTACAATCTACAAATAATGTAACTGCTCGGATTGCCCCTGAAATTCGCCATTTCCGCGTTAAAAAATAGTGATTTACTCGTGCAAACTCACATTTTTCGCGTTGAACTGGCGAATCTCAGGGGCAATCCGAGTAGTTACTGCAATAATTTACAATTCGCTGAGTACCAAATAATAACCTTCTCGAGAGAGCACGGTACCGATGCTGCTGTTACCTTGAAAATGCATTTTCAAGATGCCCGTAACGCCTATTTTGCAACCTGTGCCAAAACCACATCAACCACATCTCTTACGGTGGGCAGCGCGGCCTTTTCCATCTGTCGATTGTAGGGGATGGGGACGTTGACCGCCGAGACCCGTTGCGGCGCAGCATCCAGCTCAAAGAAGCACGCTTCGTTGATTATGGCCATCACCTCGGAACCGACTCCAACGGCGGGCTCGGCCTCCTCTACAATAACGACCCGGTGGGTTTTGGATACGGAAGCAGCGATACCGGAGCAATCCAGTGGACTCAGGGCATAAAGATCCACCACCTCCGCCTCAATGCCGTGCTGTTTTGACAGCACTTCGGCGGCCTGCAGCGCCCAGTGGACCGAGATGTTATAGCCAAACAAAGTAACATCACGCCCTTCCCGCACCACTTCGGAACCCTCCAGCGGATGGAAGAACTCCTCGTTGGGAACATCGCCCTTGAGGTTGTACATCAACTCATGCTCATTGATGAATACCGGATCCTCGCAACGGATTGCCGCCTTGAGCAGACCATAGGCCTGTTTTGGTGTGGAGGGAGTGACTACCCGCAGCCCGGCGATACCCATGAATACCTTCTCCATCCGTGCCGAGTGCTGGGCGCCCAGCTGGTGAGCGGTACCGCCCGGAGAGCGAACCACGATCGGGGCGGTTAGCTGTCCACCGGACATGTAACGCACCTTGGCGGCAGTGTTGAAGATTTGATCCATTGCCAGCCAGGCAAAGTTTACCGACATGATCTCGATAACCGGACGCACCCCAAGAAAAGAGGCACCAATCCCCAGTCCGGTGAAGCCATTCTCGGAAATTGGGGTATCGATCACCCGCTCGGGACCATATTTGTCGTATAATCCCTTGGTGGCCTTGTAGGTACCGCCAGCAACACCGATATCCTCTCCCATGCAGATCACCAGCGGATCGCGGGTCATCTCTTCATCGTGGGCGCGGCGAATTGCTTCCCAATACATCAATTCAGCCATTATTGCGTCCCCCCATGCACCCAGGGATCATTTTCCGCCAGTACATATTTTTCCAGCTCCTCCACCTTCGGCTCCGACGACTGCTCGGCAAACGGGATCACCTCCTCCTCGATCTGATCAAGGATTTCGGTATCCATCTCCTTGTACTCCTCCGCTGTAAGCTTGCCAGCCTCGATCAGGCGATCGCGCAAAATAATGACCGGGTCACGCTTGCTCCACTGGCGCTCCTCCTCCTTGGCACGATAGGCGTTGGAGTCCGACATGGAGTGGCCCCGGTAACGGTAGGTCATCAGCTCGAGGAAATAAGGACCCTTACCGGAGCGAACATGCTCGACAGCAGTTTTGGCCGCTGTATGGACTTTTTCAATATCCTGTCCATCTTCCTGGGCAGCCGGAATATCATAACCACAGACACGTTTGTACTGGTCAATCACCGCCGTGGAACGATCGATGCGGGTGCCAATGCCATACTTGTTGTTTTCACACACATACAGCACCGGCAGATCCCACACCTTGGCCATATTGAGGGATTCGTGAAAGGTACCCTGATTATTGGCGGCATCGCCCAGAAAACAGATGGAGATATCGTCGTCACCCTTCATCTTGATCGCCTTGGCGATACCGGCGGCCAGTGGGAAAGGTCCACCTACCAGCGCATATCCCCCCATGAAGCGGTGTTCCACATCAAAGATGTGCATCGAGCCACCCCGCCCCTTGCTGGAGCCGCTCTCCTTGCCGAACAGCTCGGCCATCACCCGCTTGGGATCGGAGCCGCACTTGATGGCATGCACATGATCACGATAACCGGTAATTACATAGTCGCGGCCCGGGCGGGCTGCTTCCAGAACCCCGAGGGCGCAGGCTTCCTGGCCGGGATAGAGGTGGAGAAATCCACCAATTTTGCGTTCCACATAGGCTTCGTAGCAGCGCTCTTCAAAGCGTCGCGCGTAGAGCATTTCGCGCAGCAGCCGTTTTTTGTCAGCGGCGTTCATTAAAATTCCTATATTTTCGCCCCGGTCGCGGGACATAAGAAGTCATAAAAACGCGTATAATCGGCTTTTTGGGGTATAAGGTCAAGGTGAAGCGGGGTGTTCAGGGCATCCGGGACAACCGAATCAGAACGTAGGAATCAGAGGTACAAGCAGATTTATGAGCAGTTCCAGATACCGGATTGAACACGATAGCATGGGCCAGCTAAAGGTAGCCGCCGATGCGCTGTACGGAGTCCAGACCCAGAGGGCGGTGGAGAATTTCCCCATCAGCGATCTGCGCCTGCCTCGTTCCATGATTCGCGCCCTGGGCGAAATCAAGCTGGCGGCGGCAGCGATTAACCAGGAGTTGGGGCTGCTGGATGAAAAGCACTCCAGCGCTATCCAGCAGGCTGCCTGCCAGGTAATCGATGGCTGCTGCGATGCTCATTTTCCGGTAGACATTTTCCAGACTGGCTGCGGCACCAGCAGCAATATGAACTGCAACGAGGTGATCGCCCGTCTTGCCATGCAGGGGGGTATCAAGGTTCACCCCAACGATCATGTCAACATGGGGCAGAGCTCCAATGACGTCTTTCCCAGCGCCATCCATATTGCCGCCTGCCAGGTTGTGTACGAACGCCTGCTGCCCGCCCTGCAGCATTTGGGGAATACCATTGAGGCGCGTGCCGAGCAACTGGACAGCGTTATCAAAACCGGCCGTACTCATCTGATGGACGCCATGCCGCTGACCTTTGGCCAGGAGCTATCCGGCTGGGCCAGCCAGCTTCGGCACGGCAGGGAGCGGATCGAGGACAGCCTGACGCGACTGCAGACCATCCCCATTGGTGGTACCGCAGTTGGAACAGGGGTCAACACCCACCCCGAGTTCGGGCAGCGGGTTGCTACCCACCTGGGCGAACAGACCGGCATTGCCTTCCTGCGCATGGATAACTGTTTCGAAGGACTGAGCAGTCAGGACAGTGCTGTGGAGATGAGCGGACAGCTCAAGACCGTTGCCACCAGCATGATGAAAATTGCCAATGATCTGCGCTGGATGAACAGTGGCCCGCTGGCCGGCCTGGCCGAGATCACCCTGCCGGTCCTCCAGCCGGGCAGCTCCATCATGCCGGGCAAGATCAACCCGGTGATTCCGGAAGCAGTCGCCATGGTCTGTGCCCAGGTTATCGGCAACGACACCACCATCACCATCGGCGGCCAGTCCGGAAACTTCCAGCTCAACGTCATGCTGCCAGTGATCGCCCACAATCTGCTGCAAAGCATCGAGCTGCTGGCCGGAGCCGCCATGACTCTGGCCGACAAGGCAATAAAGGATTTCAGCGTCAATACTGATCAGCTCCAGATTACACTGGAGCATAATCCCATTCTGGTGACCGCCCTCAATCCACTAATCGGCTATGAAAAAGGAACACAGATTGCCAAAAAGGCCTACGCTGAAGGAAGACCTCTGCTGGAGGTTGCGCTGGAGCTAACCGATCTTTCCGAGGATAGACTGCGTAAATTGCTGGATCCGTCAGCCTTGACTCTCTATCGGGGGAATACCGACCAATAAACCGCTTAATCCTGGAAACCCCGGTTGGCCGGTGTAAAGTGTGCTACTTGCAAGAGCGCAATTCTTGCGCCATAATACAGTTTGCAGAGAATGGCTCGCCCTTTATCAAGAACTACAACGCGGCATTGTGGTTTCAGACGGACTCAAAAAACTGCATTTCCAGGTGGTTTGGGTATAAATGCCTTTCTGCTTTCATTTCCAAACTGACCAGTTCCCCCATATGAAATACACTATTGATTATCCAGGGTATTGGCATTTCACCAAACACACCTGCCAATTTAGATGCGGCGGTAAACCTGGGAAATGCAAAGAGTGAGCGGATAGTCTCAGGGTTTTTCATGCGAATACTCCGATTGAAAAATAAAACCACTTCACGTTGTTTCTGACATCAGAAAATATCCCTATACTTATAGCAAATTACAACCGCTTATACTTAACACCCCAAGTTTCGGAGTTCAACTTTACATTGAGTCGATATTTAACCGGTTGATTAAAAAAACTAGAGTTTAGAGCGAACCTGCCCGGTTCGGATTGATTTTATCAGCCCGAAGAGGTTGGTTGCTTTGTTGTTAAGTATTGTATTAAGCCGCTTTACGCTGCTCATGCGCTAATCTTCCGTTTTCTTCCCAATC
>JAJRUX010000011.1 GCA_024277575.1 Gammaproteobacteria bacterium
CCGGGCCTTACTGCCAAATAGAGCCAGGGAGCATTCACTACCGCCTCTTGGGAGACGTGAATAACCTCGGCCAGCGCACTGTCCGGAAGGCTGGTCTGTTGCTGGCTGCAGAAATTTTCCAGTTCATCCTGCAGATCAGAGTGCAACAGAAATGGCCGGCCAAGATGGAGATAATGACGCAGCAGAAGATATGCCTCATCCTTGTGGGCAGCAATAAAGTCTTCCAGTTCTTCGTTAATCATGTTCATTTCCACTTTCCGATCCGGGAATAGGTGCTGCATCAAGAAAGCGATAGTGGTCCATTCCTTCCACAATCCCCCGGGCATAGCCCGCCTGCGCAAAATAGATCCGCGGCCTGTTGCGCAGGGGCTCCAGTTCCGGGCTGTAGTTGCCAACCACCACCCCCAACGTATTGCCGCTCAGCATCTCTTCATCGTTGCCGGAGTCACCCGCTACCAGCAGGCAGTCCGGCGGAACACCCCAGCGCATGGCCAGATAGCGTACCGCCATCCCCTTTGAGGCACGCACCGGCAATACATCAAGATAGGCCTGGTGGGAATAGATAAGCCGGGCATGCAGATCCAGCTTGCGCAGATGGGTGCGAATCTCCTCGAGAGACAGCATGCTGTCCGGGGTGACGTTATAGCTGATCTTGAACCTGCGCTGGTTTATTTTCGCCTGCAGCTTCAGCCCCGGCAGGGTATCAAGCGCCTCGCGCAACGCCTCCGGCTTCCACAGATAATCGATATGGCGCTGCCAGCTGACATCCTCCGCCAGGCCGGTACCGTAATGCAACTCGCTGCCCACCGAAGTGATCAGCAGATCCGGCTTGGGAATGCCCCACTCCCTGATCACCTTGAGCGCGCTGTTCAGGTGGCGGCCTGTGGCGATACCGAAACCAATCCGGCCATCCGCCTCCCGCAGCCGCTGCAGGAGTATATCCAGCCCCTCCCGATCCCCAATCAGGGTGTTGTCAATGTCACTGACCAGAATACGGTCAACAGCAGGCAGGCGGCTCTTCTGGGCACGGATGACCGGCTTGTGATAGCGCCGCTTCACCCGTTGCAACTCGCGCAGATATTTTTTCACATGGGCCTTCCACGAATAGTAACGCCGCACTCCGCTCAGACCGCTTTTCGACCAGCGCCGCCAACGGACGCGGTCACCAAGTGCGTCCAGCAGCTTCACTCCCAGGGCATCCGCGTCCAGCGGGTCGATCAACAGGCCATTGTTGCAGTGGCGGATAATGTCAATCGGCCCGCCGTCCCCGGTCGCCACCAGCGGCAATCCGCTGGCTGCCGCCTCGATAAGCGTCAGGCCAAAGGGTTCGGTAAGCGCCGGATTGACAAACAAACCGCGCACCCTGGCGGCCATACGGTACAAATCAGGAATATCTGTTGATTTATGGTGCTTGGGATAGGCGATGCAACCGTACAGATCGTAACGGTCGATCATCAGCAACAGCTCTCGCAGCACCTCTTTCGGACCCTTTTCCAGGGAGTCGATATCATCCCGGTTACCGGCAACAACCACCAGATTGGCAACATCACGCAGCGACCGGTTTTCACCGTAGGCACGCACCAGTGTGGCAATGTTCTTGCGCTCGTCCGCCCGTGACAGGGCGAGGATCATCGGCTTGCGCGGGTAACGCAAAAAACGGTTGATTTCTGCAGCATAGGGCGGCACGGAATCGGAACGGCGGGGAGGACGAAAACGGGACAGATCAACACCGGGCGGGATCACCACCATCCGCTTGGGGTGATAGTTCTCGTACTGGCTGTACTGCTCCTCAACCTCCTGGTTGGTGCTGGCAACCACCAGCGAAGCATTACCCAGCGCAATCTCTTCCGCCTCAATACGCTGGCTGATGTTGTACTGGCTTTCGATAACGTTCTCCGCCATCCCGGAGGCCAGCAGCCGCTCCAGCTTGACCCGCCCCAGCGAATGGCCGGTGTGGATCAACGGAACCCCCATAAGCTGTGACAGGCGGGAGCCGACATAGCCGGAATCGGCATAATGGCTGTGAACCACATCCGGAGTACGGCCCACCCGCCGCACATGTTGCAATGCGTTGTCAATGAAGGCATCCAGGTGCGGCCACAGCAGCTCCTTGCGCAGATAGCGGCGCGGACCACAGGGCAGCCGGATAATGTTGGCACCCCCGGCTATCTCCTCCTGTGGTTCGGCATAGTCCGGATTCACCCTGGGGTCGAACACCTGCCGGGTCAGCAGATCAACCCGATCCACCGCCGGTTCGGCCGCCAGAGCCCTGGTCAACTCTACCGCATACTGAATCTGGCCGCCGGTATCCGGATCCCGTCCCAGCTCCAGATGCTCACCCCGAATAAGGCCGTGAATACTGATAAGCAGCAGATACAATCCTTCCCCTTTGGCTTCACCCATCCCGCCACCGCTGAAGGAACCCGCCATACAGGGATCGATCAAGCGAGGTTGCGCCGCGCTGGCGGCAGATCCGCGCCGCGAACTCCAGCGCCCGCTGCAGCGTTACCGACACGCTCCAGCCACTCAGCAATCCCAGCAGAACAACAGCGCTGAAGGCATCCCCCGCGCCGACCGTATCGGCAATCTCATCGACCCTCACCGGCTCGCCATACTGCGCGCAGCTACCGGTAAAAACCCAGGCGCCGTCCGCGCCCAGCGTAACCACCAGCATCTCCAGCCCGGCATCGGCGCGCAGCTGCTCCGCCGCGGAAGGTATTTCGGGGCGGGAAAGCCTCCGTTGCAGCAGGATATCCAGCTCTTCATCATTGAGTTTTACCCAGCACGCCCGGCGCAAATCATCCATCACCGATGCATGTTCCCACCAGGGGCTGCGCAGGTTGACATCCATGAACCGGGGCAGCCGGGTGTGCTCGCAAAGATGGTTGAGTGCGGCGCGGGAAACGGGACTGCGGGTAATCAGCGAGCCATGGTAGACAAGGGAAAAATCCGCCGCAACAACCGGAGGTGGTTCAATAAAGTCATAAGCCTGCTCAGGCAGAATGGTGTAGCCCGGCTGCCCGTTTTCAATTCTGACCTCTACCTGGCCGGTGGGGTGCTCCGCATCACGCTGGAGATGGCTGCTGTCCATTCCCCATCGCTGCATGATATCCAGTACCTGCTCCCCCAGGGCGTCACTGCCAATACGGCTGACAAACAGTGGATACATGCCAAACCCCTGCAGGTGCCAGGCAACGTTGAACGGAGCTCCGCCCAGCACACTGGAGCCATCGGGGAAACAGTCGAACAGTACTTCACCGAACACAATCGGCCGACCGGGAGAAGGAGTATTGCTGTCTGGGATTACCATTTTTCCCTTGTAATCGTTACATACTCATTTTCAGCTATGCTGAATAGTTGCTCATTAACAGGCTGTTAAACCTGGGACCTGTTCAAGAGCTCGCCGTACAGGGCGAAATCGAGCGAAAAACCAAGCATACATACCCGCATGTGAGCACTTTAGATTTCAATTTTAACGCCGCAATGCGCCTTTCAATAAGCTTTTGAACAGGTTTTTATATACCATACCACCGCTAACCCCCTGTGTCCTGCCCCCATTCTGTAGTAAAGTTTGTCGCCATGAATTTTCTGCGAACCATTGCCAACTCCATCGACACCCTCAATGAGTATATCGGCCGCACAGTCGCCTGGTTAACACTGGCAATGGTGCTTCTCACCTTTGCTGTGGTGGTGCTGCGTTACAGCTTCAACCTGGGCTGGATCGCCATGCAGGAGGTCATCACCTGGGCGCACGCGCTGGTATTCATGCTGGGCGCTGCGTATACCCTGAAGCACAACGGTCACGTCCGGGTGGATATTTTCTACGGCAAACTGAGCGCACGCGGCCAGGCCTGGGTGGACTTGGCAGGCGCCATGCTGCTTCTGCTGCCGGTGGCCGGATTCATTCTCTGGATCAGCTGGGGCTATGCCAGCAGCTCCTGGTCACTGCTGGAAGGTTCCCGTGAACAGGGCGGACTGCCCGGAGTATTTCTGCTCAAAAGCGCCATTCCGGCACTGGGGATCCTGCTGATACTGCAGGGGCTGTCCCAGGCAATCCACAGCTTGCTGACAATCACCGGGCGCTCTGCCGAACCGGAGCCACCCAGGCAGACAGCGGAGCTGTAGTACAGTGATGGAAGCCATACCGCTGCTGATGTTTCTGTGTGTCGGCCTGGTGCTGCTGACAGGCTATCCGGTCGCCTTCGCCCTGGGTGGAACCGCGCTGCTGTTTGCCGCCATCGGCGCCGCCAGCGGCACATTCGACACCGGCCTGCTGAGCGCCATGCCCAGCCGCCTGTACGGCATCATGACCAATACCACCCTGATTGCCGTTCCCCTGTTCGTATTTATGGGCGTCATGCTGGAGCGATCCCGCGTGGCAGAACAGCTGCTGGAAACCATGGCCGCCCTGTTCGGCCCGCTGCGGGGAGGATTGGGGATATCTGTCATCGTTGTCGGCATGCTGCTGGCGGCCAGCACCGGTATCGTAGGCGCCACGGTGGTTACCATGGGCCTGCTCTCCCTGCCGACCATGCTCAAGCGCGGCTACGATCCGTCAATTGCTGCCGGAGCCATCTGCGCCTCCGGCACTCTGGGGCAGATCATTCCACCATCCATCATCCTGGTGCTGCTCGGAGATGTGCTGGCTTCCGCCTACCAGCAGGCCCAGCTGGACATGGGGATTTTCTCGCCGGAAACCATCTCGGTCGGTGATCTGTTTGCCGGCGCCCTGCTGCCGGGGCTGCTGCTGGTCGGGTTTTACATCCTCTACATGGTGGCGCTGGCATGGCTGAGGCCCGCCAGTGTCCCTGCCATTCCGGTAGAGCAGCGCAACCTGCACGGAACAGAGCTGTTCAGCCGCATCATGCGCGTACTGGTTCCGCCGCTGCTGCTGATTCTGGCGGTGCTCGGCTCGATTCTGCTGGGTCTGGCCACACCCACAGAGGCGGCCTCGGTCGGCGCTATCGGCGCAATGCTGCTGGCAATCAACCAGCGCCGCTTCAACCGAATGGTACTGGGGGAGGTGATGCGCACCACGCTGCAGGTTACCAGCATGGTTTTCCTGATCTTTATCGGCGCCTCGATATTTTCACTGGTATTTCGTGGCTTTGGTGGTGACGAGGTGGTTGAACGATTACTGGTTGACCTGCCCGGCGGAACCTTTACCGCCGTGCTGGTGGTAATGCTGGTCATGTTCCTGCTGGGATTCATTCTCGACTTCATCGAAATCACCTTTGTGGTGGTTCCCATTGTCGGCCCCATCCTGCTCGCCATGGGGCTGGATCCGGTCTGGCTCGGCGTAATGATCGCCATCAACCTGCAAACATCCTTTCTAACGCCTCCCTTCGGTTTCGCCCTGTTTTACCTGCGCGGCGTTGCTCCCCCTGAGCTGAAAACCACTCAGATTTATCGCGGTGTGCTGCCATTCATCATCATCCAGCTGGTAGCCTTGGGGGCGTTGGCTTTATGGCCTGAACTTGCCACCTGGTTACCGGGCGTTATTTATGGTGACTGATTAATTGCCCTGATAACGGGTGGCATGCTGCTCCAGAACTTCAAGATTGGGAATAACAGCCAACTGACCCTGTACCTCCACCCGGGACAACACCGCCTCATCCGCGGATTTTGACTGAAGCAGCGTCAGCTCACTTTCCCGAACCTGGATAATATGTGGTATTCCCTGCATCAATACGCCATAAAAATCCTGTCCGCTATCCTTGGAAAGGGTGTGAAAAACAGCAACCCGGTAACGACCGTCCCGCTCGGGGCAGGACTCTCCAGCCAGTACTTCGAACGAGATTAGCGGCAAGGAAACAAAGCGCCACTCCACCATCCCCAGCATCCAGTCAGGAGCATCGGACTCTGGTTCGACGCTGGCGTGGGGTAGCACCTCAGCAACAGCTACACTGGGCAGTAGCAGTTTGCAACCAGCCACCGGGAGCAGCAGGCAACGTATGTTATCGCTGCGCTGCCCCATTTCCCATGTGCTGTTACCCGCCATCACCGGCTAACCTCATCAAAAAGAGACGGCCAAGCCCTACTCCATCCAGACATTTCAGCAGATGACACATCATTACACTTTACCTGCAGGCAGCTCATATCAAACCTCCTGCTTCACCCGGCTTGGAGCCAGCAACTGCTGGATATGCTTCAGCAACTCATCTTCCCGATAGGGTTTACTCAAATACAACTCCACGCCCAGGGCCAGCGCCTTCTGGCGATGTTTCGTACCGCTACGGGAGGTGATCATGATAATGGGTATATCTTTCAGACGGGCATCATTCCGGATGTAGCGAGTCAGTTCGTAACCGTTCATATGAGGCATCTCCACATCCAGCAGAATTATGTCCGGGTGCTGTTTTTCCAGCACCGAGATCGCCTCCCTGCCATCTTTTGCAGTGAGCACCTGCATCTCATGGCGCTCAAGAAACTGCGCCATAACACACCGCACCGTAATAGAATCATCTACCACCAGCACTTTGCGCCGTGAGGCATCGCGTAATACTGGGCGTCGAACCATTCCCTTGTACCGCGATCCACCTGATTCGATCAGGGCAGCAAGGTCCAGGATCATCACAGCACTGCCATCATCCAGGAAAGTGGCGCCGGGTATTCCCTTGACCCGACTCAGCTGCGGACCAAATGATTTCATCATGATTTCACGCTCGCCAATCACCTTGTCCACCACTACCGCCAGCCGGTGCTCCGCCACCCGCAGCAGAATCACGATATAGTGACGATCGTCCTGATAGCGGTGGGGGCGCCGAGCACCAACCAAATCAGCGAGAATTTCGATTCGATAACTCTGCCCCATACACTCAACATAGCTATCCAGCTCATTGTCTCTCTCGCTGGCACTAATCCGGGCGCCTTCAACGCGTGTTATCCCCTCAATACCCATCGGCGGCAATGCATAGGTCTCGGCATCAACCTTGACCAGGAGGGCGCTGGAAAGATAGCGAATCAAAGGCAGGCGGAGGGTAAACTGCATACCCTCTCCTTGCCAGCTGCGAACCTGAACGGTACCACCAAGCTGGCGAATTTCAGTTTTGACTACGTCCAACCCGACACCACGTCCAGCCAGCTGGGTCACTGAATCAGCCGTACTAAACCCTGCCCGTTGGATAAACTGAACAGCCTGCTCTTCGGTAAACGGCGTGGTCGGGTGCAGATAACCTGCATCAATTCCCTTGCGGCGTATCCGCTCCAGATCCAGTCCGGCACCATCATCGTTGATACGAACCAGCATATCCGCCCCGTGCCGTTCCAGCTGGATGCTGATCTTTCCCTTCTCCGCCTTACCGGCCTCACTGCGCTGGAGGGGTCTCTCTATACCATGGATAACGGCATTGCGCAGAATATGCTCGATAGGGGGTAGAATCCGAGCCAGCATACTGCGATCCAGCTCCTGCTCGGCCCCCTCCACATATAGCTCCACCTCCTTGCCCAGCTCCTTGCCGGCCTGCTCAACAACACGGCGCAACCGAGGAAGGTAGCTTGAAAAAGATTGCAGACGTGCTCGGTTGAGAACATCCTGCAGCTCCTGAGTCGCCTTTCCCTGTTGCAGCAATAGAGCTTCAGACTGCTTTATCTGCTCCGACAGCAGGTCTTCAAGGCTGGTCAGATCATTGAGGGACTCCATAATGCCGCGGGCAAGCGTCTGCTTGCGGGAAAAGCGATCCAGCTCAATGGGATCGAACCGCTCTCCGGAAGGTTCATTCGCTTCCGCATAATGGGACAGCATCTGTGACTCGGTTTCAATATCCAGTCTGCGCAACTGATCACGTAACCGTTCCACCGTCCTGTGCAACTCTTCGATATTGTATTTGACCCCCTCAACCTGCTGGCCGATACGGGAGCGGCAAACCCCGGCCTCACTGGCCACGTTGGCCAGACTGTCCATCAGGTCAGCCCGAACACGGAACTGCTCGGGCAGTAGCTGCGGCATTTGATGCGGGTTGTCCGCTGCTGCCTCTACCGCCACCATGGGCTCTTTTCCCGGTGTAGGGAAACGCACTATCTGGCCACTATCCTGCGGGGCAGGAAACGGGGCATTTCCATCCGGCGTGGGCTCTTGCTGTTGCACTACCCCCAGGGAGCCTGCAACAAATTCCCGCACCTGGCAAATCAGCTCTGGAGCATCCTCCGGCTGGTGACCGGCCTTGACCTGCTCAACCATCGCCATCAGCCGCTCTCGCGCCTCATCAAGCAGTTTAAACAGACTATCGGACGGTTCTATCTGCCTGGCCGATATCTCGTTTAACAGCGACTCAAGCACATGACCAATATCAGCTATCGCTCCCACTCCAGCTACTCGCGCACTTCCCTTCAAGGTATGAAGCTCACGCTCCAGCGCCTGTATCAGCCCGCTCTCCGCCCTCTCCTTCTGCCATTGCTGCAGATGCTGGTGATAGCGGCCAAGAATCTCATCGCACTCATCACCGAACACCTGGCGCAACTCCGCCTCTGCTTTCTGCTCTGAGGTCAACTCCACCACCGGCTCCGGCGGAATCTCCAGCAACCCATCCAGCACATCTATTCGTTCCAGAAGAGACTGCTTGCCTGCCAGCTCCGCATCCACACCGGATTGTGACAGAGAGGCCAGCATCGCCTCAATAGCGCTACAGATCTCTTCCAGCAACAACAACAGTCCACCCTGGGCCGATAACCGTTTCTCAATCAACTTGCCAATATGGTTCTCCAGCTGTTCAGCCAGGATGGCAATATCCCTAATTTCCGCAGTCAGTGCGCTGCCATGCAGGGTATGCAGGACTCGCAACAATCTCTCATCAACCTCCCCGGCCTCTTCTGCCAACTGTGCTTTGGCAACAAAATCCCGAATGGCCGTCAGGTGTTGACGCACCTCCTGAATAAATATATCCAGTAATACCGGATCCTGGCCTGGCTCGTAGGGGGAAGTCGATTGTGGCTGGGCCGTTCCCCTGGCGGGCTGCTCAGAAATATTCTGTTCAGCCTCATCAGCGGCTGCCTGTTCCGTCAGCTCCTCATGCAGCTGACTACCGGCAGATTCCGCCCCCGCCAAGAACGGAACATCTTCCGCTTCGGATAGCGTTTCGACACGCTCCGGTAACGATGTTTTCGGTTCAGCCCCATTCCCGACCGGGGTCATCGATGCTTTGATAATCGATGCCATAGCCCGATCGCTCTCCCCACCCTTTTCATCAGCTGGTTGCTGCAGGGAGTGGGTAATAAACTCCTCCAGTTCAGCAGCTGTCGGCTGGACAGACTCCAGTAGTTTTTCGGCATCGGCCTGCCCCTCTGCCGCGGCTTCAAGGCAAATTTCCACAGAGGTGATCAGTTCGGCCACGCTTTCGAGCTGCGGCTGTTGCACTGGCTGAGCATTGTTGAAGGTGTTATCAATATAGCGATGACAAACCTGGACTAGACCAGCTACTTGATGCAATTCAAGCATCTCTACAGCACCAACCACCATCCCCAGGGCAGGAAGAACCTCTCTTCTTTGCATGCTGGAAGGGGCATTTTCAAGCATGGCTTTCACGCGATTGAGTTCAGAAATAACCTCATTGCATGCCTCTCGCCGCAGCTTGCCGTGCTCACCGTCAACCAGCAGCGCAATATCGGCAGCATTGTCAGCCACCAATGTTGTCTCTTCCACCCCGCCTTTCAGGACAGATTCAACCATCAACAGATTTTTCGCTATCTCCATCAGGCACGGCTCATCAGCCACCTGCAGCCCGTCAGCAACGGGCTGCAGCACCTCAATCTGCCGCCTGACATATCCAGCGGAAATCTCCAGACCCAGAAATTCAAGCGTGGTGGCAAACTGTTTCAGCTCATTGACTACCTCCTGCCACTCCCTCCCCTGCAGAATCTCATCCCGAAGCAGCTCCTCCAGTGCTCTCTTGATAGCACCCATCTCACTCCGCAATGCGGAAAGGGCACTCTGCACCGAACTTCGGTCAGGCCCTGTTAACTCAGCATGCGCCTGCGCAATCTCCTTGCCCGAAGGCAGTGATTGATCGAGCTGGTAGCGCTCCCGAATCACGTTTACTTTTTTTCCGCCGCCTGGAGTCCGGGCAATATGGTAGAGCAACCGCCGCATAAGCTCTTCCGGGGGCTTGTTCTGCAGTTCAACCTCTCCACGGTCGATCAGACGCTTCAGCTCCAGGTTAAGCTTGCCCAACAATTGATAAAGTGATTTCTCCGCTTGAAGATCGCCCGCTTTCAGCAGCAGCAAGACAGCTTCCGCTATTTCGAACAGCTGCCGGGTGACAGGAGTAGTACTTGCTTTCACCAGAGCATGGATCATGATCCCGAGCTGCTTTATGTAGCCCTCTTCTCCGGGTTGACGCATCCACTCAAGCAGAGCTCGCTCATAGACAGGCCGGAGCCGTTTAACCAGCATCTTCAACTGGTCAGTATCATCAGCTTCAGGCGCAATATTCTGCCCGGCAATATCCAGATCGGGAGAAAAAAGGATCTCTTTGGTCAAGGGCGAGGCACCCCGTGCAGCGCGCAGCTCCTCAATTAATGGTTGTGTTACATAAGGGGAGTCCGCCACTCCCCGCTCAAGCTGCTCAAGATAGGCCGGCAACTGCAACAGCGCATGAATCAACGCGTCTACAGCAGGCTGCGGCAATGCAACCTGGCCCGTCTCCAGCGCCTGGGTCAACTGCAACATCTCGTCCAGCACCATTACTGCACCAGGCAATTGCACCATATCCATGGCACCGCGCACCTGCTGTAGCTGTTCAATACAGATCGGCAGGCGCTTTCGAATGGCCGTTATATCACTGGATGTTATCAGCGCAATCCGCGCCGTCATCAATGCAGCATCCACCTCTTCGCGGATCTGACCCAGTTGCGATAGATTCCCCATTTCAGCCATTGTCTTCCATCCCGGCGTTCATATCTGCTCTCTTATTGCGGAAGCTTGAAGCCTGCCACCGACTTTTTCAGGGTATTGACCGACTTTGCCAAGTGACCAATTGCCTCGGTGGCTTTGTTTAAACCATCAGATGTAAGCATACTCAGCGATTGAATTTCATTCATTCCATCAGAAACACCACTCGCTGACTCGGCATATTTTCGTGCTTCATTGGAAATATTCTGGATCAGTTCGGCCAGATGCTGCGCAACCCTGTCAATATCCTCCAAGTACTCACCTGCATCTTTTGCCAACCGGGTACCAACAACGACACCTTCCGTGCTCTGCTCCATGGAAATAGCTGCTTCATTGGTATCCGCCTGGATGGTTCTGACCAACGTTTCAATATCCCGAGTAGCGCTTGCAGAACGCTCTGCCAGCTGTTGAACCTCGCTCGCGACCACCGAAAAGGCACGCCCCGATTCCCCCGCCATGGCGGCCTGCAGAGACGCGTTAAGTGCCAGTATGTTGGTCTGTTCAGCAATATCATTAATCAACTCTACGATATTGCCGATCTCCTGAGAACTCTCGCCCAGGCGTTTGATTCGCTTGGAGGTCTCCTGAATCTGCTCGCGGATGGTCTCCATCCCCTGAACGGTATCGCGCACTGCCTTCGCCCCTTTCCCTGCGCTCTCAACCGAGTGCTTTGCCTCCTCCGCCAGGACAGCAGCATCAGCCGATATTTTTTCGATAGCGTCGGCCATTCCGGTAATCTCTATGGCTGAATCACGAATTTGATCAGCCTGTTTCCCACTATCCATAGCCAACCGTTGCGTTGTACTCTGAACATCCTGGGCGGCCCCAGAAACCTGTCGTGTTGTATCATTTATCGAACGGACCAAATGGCGCAGCGCATCCACGGCATAGTTGACGGAGTCAGCAATAGCTCCGGTAATATCCTCGGTTACTGTTGCCTGCACGGTAAGATCGCCGTCAGCCAGGTTACCCATTTCATCCAGCAAACGCAGAATTGCCTGCTGATTACGCCTGTTCTGCTCTTCACTTAAGCGTTTCTGCTCTTCACTAGCCGCAAGACGGCGCTTGTCCTCACGGCGAAGTTGAAAAGCAATAAGAACCAGCACCAACAAGGCAACAGCACCTAACAGGTAGTTAAACAGGGTCCAGCGCTGAAGTTTATGATCAAATGCAGCATACCCTTCTTCAACTCTCTCAATGGCGTTGAGCAGCCCTTCCACACTACCGTTTATGCCAGCGGCAACCAATCCCACCTGTGATACAACCGGCAGTGAATCCTCAATCAGCCTCTTTTTGCTATCCAGCTCTGCAATCAGAGAAGAGAGATCCTCAAGTTTCTGACGTACCTCCCTGTGCCGTACTCGCACCACACCAACCGTTTGATCTCCGTGGAGCATGCCATTAACCACTTGGTTAAAAAGGGCAAGTTCCCTGTTGAACTGCTCCAGCGCCTCGGCCCCCTTGCTACCGCCAACGGGGATATGTTCAATGCTCTGCTTGATTCGCTCCAGCAGCACCAGCTGCCTGGCAGCAATGTAGACCTGTCCGGCGTAGGCCCCGCGCTGTACCAAGGATGAGGCAATCTCTTCACTAGCAGAGGTTAACCCTGGCAGGGTTCGTTTCAGGACCTGTAGCGACTCTTGTAACTGGTAGATATTATCCTGATACGCAAGAATCGTATCCGCACTGTTACGATACTTCCGCCACAGCATGGCCACCTTTTCCAATGGTTTTTCAACACTGTCCGGGAATGGAGGCAGCCCGGTTTCGGCATTCCCGCCCTGCAGTTGCAAGATGGCCCGTTCAAACCGGTCACGATACTTTTTCAGGGCACTGAATGCCGGTACATCTCCGGTCGCAGCCAATTCGGCATATTTATCGATCTGCTGGGTACTAGAGCGCATGATATCCGACAAATTCCTGTACTCCTGATAATAGCGAGCCTGAATTGTCGCGTAACTGTAGATACCCACCATGGCGACAACAGCACCCAGCAACAGGATCATCAGGAAGACCATACCAGCTCCCCGCTGTTTTTCTATTCTATATGGCGTACTCATCTCTGTTTCCCGTCTGAATTGTTGTACAGGTATCTTGACTGTCTTGCTATTAACCCGGCGACAATATAGATCGTATTCAGCTATCGTGTGCCGGTTTGCGGCAAGGCAGCAAAACGCCGCTGTAGCCCACCCTACAGCAAGTTTTGCTAACACAGCCCGCAAACCGGCACACGATAGCCTGTCTTTTAATATCAGCCTGTTAGGGGCTTCAG